>JBBKVU010000162.1:0-3769 GCA_037968595.1 Comamonas sp. | reverse complement strand
ATCGTGCTGCGCGCGCCGCATGCGGGTGTCGTTGCCCAGCACCAGGCCAGCATGGGCCAGCTGGCCGAAGCCGGCGCCGTGCTGTTTGCCATCGGCAACCCGCAATCGCTGGGCGTGGTGGCCGAAGTGTTCGAAGCCGATCTGCCCCAACTCAAGACCGGCGTGCTGGCCCAGGTCGAGCTTTCCACGCAGTCGGCGCCGGTCGCAGCGCGCGTGCAGCAGATCGGCGCGGTGGTGAATGCCGAGTCGCGTCGCGCGCCGGTGCAGCTGGCGCTGACCGACAAGGACCTGCCGCAAGGCCTGCGCGCCGGCATGCAGGCGCGCGTGGGCATTTCCATGGAGCGTTCGCCTGAAATGCGCGTGCCCATAGGCGCGGTGCTGATACAGGGAGAAAACCGCAGCGTGGTATTTGTGCAGACCGCCGAGAACGCGTTCGAGGCGCGCGACGTGAAGCTGGGCCAGCCGGTACGCGGCTGGGTGCCGGTGATCTCGGGTCTCAGAAGCGGCGAGCGCATCGTGGTGCGCGGCGCGCTGCTGCTCGATGGCGCTGCCAGCCAGATGCTCTAAGGAACGGACCAGAGCATGTTGCGCGCATTGATTGATTTCGCCGTCCATCGGCGGCTGGTGGTGCTGTGCGCCACCATTTTTATTGCCATCTACGGCGTCTATTCGTACCTGCACACGGCCATTGAAGCCTACCCCGACGTGACCAACGTCCAGGTGGGCATCATTGCCCAGGCGCCAGGTCTGGCGCCCGAGGAAGTCGAACGCCAGATCACGCAGCCGCTGGAGCGCCAGCTCAACGGCACGCCGGGTCTGGTGTCGCTGCGTTCGGAAAGCTATTTCGGCCTGTCCATGGTCAACATGGTGTTTGACGACCATGCGAACAGCTTCAGCGCGCGCGCCGAAGTCGCCCAGCGCCTGCCCCAGGCCGATCTGCCCGCGGGCGTGACGCCCGAGATGGCGCCCGACTACACGCCGCTGGGCAAGATCTATTACTACCGCCTCAAGAGCGACCGCCACACGCTGGACCAGCTGCGCACCGAGCAGGAATGGAACATCGTGCGCACGCTCAAGCAGGTCCAGGGCGTGGCCGATGTGGTGAGCATAGGCGGCTTCGTCAAGGAGTACCACGTCGAGGTGGACCCCGACAAGCTCTATCGCCTGGGCCTGTCGCTGGCCGACGTGACCGAAGCCATAGAGAAGTCCAACCGCAACGTCGGCGGCGGGCTGCTGCGCCGCGGTGAACAGTCGTTCATCATCCGCGGCATCGGTCTGCTGCGCTCGCCGCAGGAGATCAAGGACGTGGTGGTGCAGCTGCGCGGCGGCGCGCCCATCACCATCGGCGATGTCGCCAGCGTGATCCAGGCGCATACGCCGCGCCAGGGCTCGGTCGGCATGGACGACGAGAACGACGTGGTGCAGGGCGTGGTGCTGCTCAAGCGCGGCGAGAACCCCTCCATCGTGCTTGACGGCCTGCACGAGAAGGTCAAGCTGCTCAACGGCGGCCTGCTGCCCGAAGGCATGCAGATGGAAACCACCTACGACCGCTCCGACCTCGTCGGCCATACGCTGGCCACGGTGCAGCACAACCTGTTGTTTGGCGCCAGCCTGATTGTCGGCGTGCTGTGGCTGGTGCTGCGCAGCCTGCGCGGCTCGCTGATCGTCGCCACGGTGATTCCGCTGTCGCTGCTCGTGGCCTTCATCGGCCTGCACTGGCTGGGAATGCCCGCCAACCTGATTTCCATGGGGGCCATCGACTTCGGCATCATGGTCGACGGGGCGGTGGTGCTGGCGGAGAACATCATCCGCAACGCCCGCCTGCGCCGGCCGGAAAACCAGCGCGAGATGCGCGCGGTGATCATCGAGTCGACGATTGCCGTCGCCAAGCCCACGCTGTTTGCCATGGCCATCGTGATCGCGGCGCTGATTCCCGTGTTCTCGCTGCAGAGCATCGAAGGCCGGATCTTCCGTCCGCTGGCCATGACCTACAGCTTCGCGCTGCTCGGCGCGCTGGTGTTCGCGCTGGGCCTGGTGCCCGCGCTGTGCGCGCTGCTGCTCAAGCCCAAGCATGTGATGAAGCCCGAGCCCGAAGTGTTCGAGCGCATGGACCACGGCTACCAGCATTGGATAGGCCGCACGCTGGATCGCATCGCGCGCCAGCGCGTGGTGGTCTGCGGGGCGATCGTGATCCTGCTGGTCGCCGGCCTGTCGGCGACCCGGCTGGGAACCGAGTTCCTGCCGCAGCTCGATGAAGGCGATGCCTATGTGCTGGTGCAGATGCCGCCGTCGATCTCGCTCGAGAAGGGCCAGGAAGTGCTGGCCGAAGTGCGCCATATCCTGCGCCAGTTCCCCGAAGTGACTTCGGTCAGCACCGAGCAGGGCCGGCCGGAGTCGGGCACCGACAACGAGACGCTCAACATGGCCAAGGCGCTGATCCGCCTCAAGCCGCTCAAGGACTGGCGCAAGGACCTGACCAAGCCCGCGCTGATCGAGCAGATGCGCGACCAGCTCAATGTGATTCCGGGCGTGGCCTTCAACTTCTCCCAGCCTATCCGCGACAGCGTAGAGGAATCGACGTCGGGTGCGCGCGGCCAGGTGGTGCTCAAAGTCTTCGGCCCCGAGATCGACCAACTGCGCGCCATTCTGATGCAGACCATGGACCAGGTGCGACCCATCGAGGGCGTGGTGGACCTGGACCTGTACCGCGACGCGCCCGCGCCGCAGCTGCATGTCGAGTTCGACCGCACCGCGCTGGCGCGCCAGGGCATTGCCATGGAAACCGCGCAGAAGACGCTGGAGATGGCGCTGGCCGGTGAACTCGCAACCACGCTGTGGGAAGGCGAGCACCCGGTGCCGGTGCGCGTTCGCCTGCCGTATGTCAACCGCATGGACGAAGCCACGATGCGCGACATAGCCATTCCCACGCCCCAGGGCGGCTCGGTGCCGCTGCATTCGGTCGGCAAGATCAGCGTGAAGATCGGCAACGCATCCATCTTCCGCGAAAACAACAGCCGCTACATGGCGCTGAAGTTCAACGTCGAGGGCCGCGACATCGGCTCGGTGGTCAAGGACACGCTGGCCGCGTTCAAGGCCAATGTCCAGGTGCCCTCGGGCTACCAGGCGGTCTGGGGTGGCGAGTGGGAAAACCAGCAGCGCGCCTCGCAGCGCCTGCAGGTGGTCGTGCCGCTGTCGCTGCTGATTGTCTTCGGCCTGCTGTTTGGCGCGCTGGGCCAGGCGCGCAGCTCGGCGGTGATCCTGCTGTGCGCGCCGTTTGCGATGGTCGGCGGCATTGCCGCGCTGCATATCACGGGCATCGAGCTGTCGATCAGCGCCGCCATCGGCTTCATTGCCTTGCTCGGCCAGGTGGCGCTGGTCGGCCTGCTGGTGGTGTCGGCCGTGGAAACACTGCGCCGCGAAGGCATGCCGCTGAAACAGGCCCTGGTGCAGGGCACGGCCGAGCGCATGCGCTCCGTGCTGCTGGTCGCCACGCTGGCGCTGCTGGGCCTGCTGCCCATGGCCTTGTCCACGGGCGTGGGCAGTGAAACCCAGCGCCCCTTTGCCTCGGTGATCGTCGGCGGCATGCTGGTGCTGCCCCTGGTCGCGCTCGTTCTGCTGCCGGTGCTCTATGCCTGGCTCGGCCCCAAGACCTTGAAGAAACCGGATGAGTTGGATGAACGCTCTTAAAACTATTGCCGCCGCCGTGGCCCTCCTGGGCGCCGGCGCCTGCCTGGCCGCGTCGCCGGCGCAAACCCCTGCACCGGCTGGC
>JBBKVU010000161.1:0-4643 GCA_037968595.1 Comamonas sp. | reverse complement strand
GCGTCGCGTCCGCGCCCAGCATGGCCAGCGCCTGGTCGCTGTGGCAGGCCATGACCACGGCGTCAAACGCCTCGCTGCCCTGGGCCGTCTGCAGCAGCACGCCCTGGTCCAGCCGGCGCACGCTCAGCACCGGCGAGTGCAGCCGCGCCTGGTGCACGCCCGGTCCCTGCAGGCGCGCGACCATGCGGCGCACGTATTCACGCGAGCCACCGCGCACCGTGTACCACTGCGGCCGGTTGGTCACCTGCAGCAGGCCGTGGTTGTGGCAAAAGCGTACCAGCGTCGCTATTGGAAACTGCAGCATCTGCTCGGTGGGACATGACCAGATGCTGCCTATCATGGGCAACAGATAGTCCTCGCGAAACGCCTTGCCGAAGCCGTGGCTGTGCAGGAAATCGGCAATCGGACTTTGCAGCGCATCTTCCACCTGGGCGTGCGCCAGCTCGGTCGTGAGCCGGTTGAAACGCAGGATCTCGCCAAGCATTCCCCAGAACCGCGGCCGCAGCAGATTGCGCCGCTGGGCAAACACCGCGTTGAGCGAGGTGCCGCTCCACTCGAGGCCGCTGCGTCCCTGCGCGTCCAGGCATTGCACCGACAGCGACATCTCGGATGGCGCGCTTTCCACTCCGAGCTCGGCAAACAGCGCCGTGAGCAAGGGATAGGTGCGCTGGTTGTAGACCAGAAAACCCGTGTCCACGCCATGCGCCACGCCCTCGAGCGCCAGGTCCACGGTGTTGGCGTGGCCGCCGAAATGGCTGCCGGCCTCGAACAGCGTGACCTGGTGGCCCGCATGCGCGTCCGCGAGCCGCCATGCGGCAGACAGGCCGGCAATGCCGGAACCGATGACAGCGATGCGGTGCATGGTGGACTTCCTTGATGTACTTGAAAGATCAACTACTGAACTGATGAATTCACAATATATCCGGTAAGTCTTCACTTTGCACCATAAAGTTTCAAACCTGGGGTTTCGCTCTAGAATCAGGCCATGGAAACCCGTTCATCGATCAAAGAGCAAATCCAGCGCCTGCGCCAGGAAGCCATCGTCACTGCCGTCAACCGCCTGCTGGCCAGCAAGGGCTATGACGCCATGACCGTGGATGAAGTCGCGGCCGAAGCCGGCATGGCCAAGGCCAGCCTCTACAAGCTGTTTACGTCCAAGGAAGAACTGGCGGGGGCGGCGATGGTCGGTGTGCTTGACCGTGCGCTGGCGTTTGTCGACGGCTTGCGCGCCCAGGCGGCGCAAGCGGCGCAGACCGAGGCACCTCTGTCGCCCGTGGACCAGCTGCGCGCGGTGATCCGCTGGGCCATGCAGACCCAGCTGGAAGGCGAGATGCCCTCGCTGCCGGCGCAGAACTCGAGCCTCAGCGCCTCGCTGCAATCCAACGATGCCTACATGGACCGGCTGATCGCGCTGAGCAACCGCCTGAGCATCTGGATTGCCGAAGCCCAGACCAGCGGCCAGCTCAACGCCCAGCTGCCCGCGGAACTGGTGCTCTATACGCTGTTTGCGCGCGCCTGCGACCCCGTCGTGGCGCTGCTCAAGGAGTCGGGCCAGTACACCAACGCGCAGATTCTCGACTGGGTCACGCAGACCACCTTCCACGGCCTGGGCAGCGATGCCCGCCCGGCGCCGCAGGCCTGAGCACCCACGCGGGCATGCGGCGCCGGATGACGGCAGCGTGGCCGCAATGTCCGCAAGATCGTCCTCCATTCATTGGCATTTGCGCCGCGCGGCGCAGGGTTTGAAAAGAGGCACGATGGCCACGCTGATTTATGTCGACGAGCAGACCGAAGGCTGGCGCCGGGTGCGCAGCGGCAAGGGCTTTTCCTACCGAACGGCCAAGGGCGATCTGATACGCGAGCGCGCGCAGCTCGCGCGCATCCGCCAGCTGGCGATTCCACCGGCCTACACCGATGTCTGGATCTGTCCGCACCCGGAAGGCCACCTGCAGGCCACGGGCCGCGATGCGCGCGGGCGCAAGCAGTACCGCTACCACGCGCTGTGGCAGGAGCAGCGCAAGCAGGCCAAGTTCGAGCGCATGCTGCGCTTCGGCCGCAGCCTGCCCAGGATACGCCGCGCGGTCGATCGCGACCTGGCCGCGCGCCGCCCCGGGCTGGAAGTCGTTGCAGCCACGGTCGTGCGGCTGCTCGACCGCACGGGAATGCGCATTGGCAACGACCAGTACTCAGAACAGAACGGCTCCTACGGCCTGACCACGCTGAAGAACCGCCATGCCAAGGCCAGCGCCGACGAGCTCACGCTGCACTTCAAGGGCAAGAGCGGCGTGATGCAGAAGGTGTCGATTGTCGACCGGCGCGTGGCGCGCATGGTGCAGCGCTGCCAGGAGCTGCCGGGCCAGCGCCTGTTCCAGTTTCTCGACGCGCAGAATGAATTGCAGCATTTGCGCTCCGACCATGTGAACGACTACCTGCGCGCGCTGTGCGGCGAGGACTTCACGGCCAAGGATTTTCGCACCTGGCATGCGAGCGTCTGCGCGCTGGAGCTGGCGCTGAACGCACGCTGCGCCGACCAGGATGACGCGCAGCTGAGCGCAGCCGCCATCAACGACATCGTCAAGCAGGTCGCGCAGCGCCTGGGCAATACCAGCAGCGTCTGCCGCAAGTTCTACATCCACCCCGAGGTGCTGAGCTTTTGCGAGCGCCAGTCGGTGGATGCCGGTCGCGCGGCACGCAGGAAGCTGGGAATGAGCCCGGCCGAATGCGCGCTGCTGCAACTGCTGGAGAGCTGCGAGCCGGTGGCGCGCAAGAAGCCCGCGGCCGCTGCGGCGAAACGCTGAAACGCTGAAACGCGATAAGGCTTTTCGTCCTATGGCGCTGGCGGGCCAGACACGCTAGGCTGCAATTTCAAGCAGACGGCGGAACCCGGCTGCATGCATGCAGCCGAATCCGCCCACCAACCTGAGGAGTACAGCAATGGATCCCGCAGAACACCGCGCCTACGGCGTGTTCAAGCCCATCGGTCACATGGTGGTTTCCTTTCCCGATGCGGCCAGCGCCGACAACGGCCATGCGGCGCTCACGGCGCAGGGCACGGCGGCGGCCGACATCCACCGCTACAGCGCCGCGCAGATGCTCGCGCAATGCGATGAGGACATCGCCAGGGCCATGCCCGCGGCTTCGGTGGGCCAGGAACTGAACCTGGTCAAGGCCAATCGCGAACTGGCCGCCCAGGGCTTTCACTTTCTCGTCGTGCGCGTGGACAACGACGACATCGCCCGCCAGGCCGCCGATGCCTTGCACGCCCAGGGCGCCGAGCGTGCCCAGCTCTACGGCCGCTTCATCATCGAGGAGATGATCACGCGCGCCGGCGACATGCCCCAGGTCAAGGAATCGCCCGACAGCGGCCTGGACCCGCAAACGCCTTCGGGTGAGGAAAAGGAAAGGGCGCAATTGCGCCCTGCGGAACCCAAGCCCTGAGCTCAGCGACCCGGCGGCCCCGCCGCGCGGGGCGCCTGGGCGGAGACAGTCTTTACGCGTTGTCGGCGCGGCGCGCCGCGTCGCGCAGTTCGCGGATCTGCAGATGGTTGCGCTTGGCGCCTTCGTATTGGCGCTGCACCACGACGCGCACATCGGCCGGCAGGTCTTCCTCCAGCGCCTTGCGATAGCGTTCCAGCGCCTTGTCTTCACCGCGCTCGGCTTCCTCGAGCATGTTCAGATCGCTGTGACCGGCCAGCGTGCCCTTTACCGCCACCCAGCCGCGGTGCGCAGCGCCGGCCAGCGTGCCGCCATCGGGTGTGGAGCGTGCGCCGAGCTGACCCACGACGTTGCGCAGTTCTTCCGCGGCCAGACGGCAGTCCTGGGCACGCGACAGGAAGGTCTGCTTGAGGCTGGCGCTACGCGCATGTTCAGCGCTGCTGGTGAAGCCGAATTCGCCATCCTTGCAGTTTTCGATCAGGTCGTTCAAGGTGTCGATGACTTGCTTGTTGTCCATGGTGCGGTTTCCTGGTTGATTGACGAAATGACCCGCTTCGTCGGGCGGGCCTGGTTCGCGGCATATGCCTGGCCCGCGACAGGCCTGTCGCGGGGAAACCCTATTTAACGACCCTGGCAAATACCCTGAAGTCGGTCTAGCGCCCATCTGGGATGCGTCCTGGGACTACACGGCAGGCCCCTCCAGCGATGCTCCAGGGCCAGCTCGCAGCGCTGCCCTTCCCCGACAAACCAGCGGGTGGTGCTGAAGAAATACTGCTCAAGGAAGTTGAAACCACGCCGCGTCAGCATGCCGGCCGGGCCGGCCTGCCATTGACGCGACTCTCGACAACCGCCGCTCCACGCTGCTTTTCATAAGAAGGGATAATTTCCCGATGCAAGCCCTGCGCACGTCTTCAGCCCTGCTACGCCTTGTCCTGGCGTGCTATCTGCTGGTGCTGGGCATTGCGGGCGCGTCTCCCGTCGTTCATCCGCAGCGGATGGAAGTGGTCTGCAGCGCCGATGGCGCGATGAAGCTGGTGGCGCTGGAGCACGCGGCAGGCGCGCACACGCTGGATTGCGCGCTGTGTCTCATGGCGTCGCTGCCCGTGCCGGAGTTCTCGCGCACCATGCCGGCGCGCCAGCCGCTGGCGCATGCGCTGACCCCGGTGGTTGCCGCGCATATCGCGGGCCGCAGCGGCGCCATGAGACAC
>JBBKVU010000160.1:0-10452 GCA_037968595.1 Comamonas sp. | reverse complement strand
TCGGCGTCGACAACATCGGCTTGAACATCGCCCTGCCCCACGAGCAGAACGGCAACCGCTTCATCACGCCCGATCTGAGCTTCAAGTTCCACTACTTCGCGCTGCGCAAGATGCACTTCGTGATGCGCGCCAAGGCGCTGGTCGCGTTTCCCGGCGGCTTTGGCACGCTGGACGAGCTGTTTGAAGTGCTCACCCTGGTGCAGACCAGCAAGAGCCGGCCCGTGCCCGTGATCCTGTTCGGCAGCGAGTTCTGGAAGAAGCTGATCAACTTCGAACTGCTGATCGAGGAAGGCACGATTTCGCGCAAGGACCTGGGCCTGTTCCACTACACCGACGACCCGGCAGAAGCCTGGGCGCTGATCAAGAAACACTACGAGATCGGCGAAAAGGCCTGAGGGAGGCCCATGCCTTGAGTACAGGCCGTTCATCCTTCGACAGGCTCAGGACGAACGGGATTTCGAAGCCCGCTGTTTCTTTTTAGCGCCTTGCAAGGCCTTGGCCCGCTCAGGGCGAACGGGAACAGACCGTTCGTGGTGAGCTTGCCTGGCCGGCCGCGTCGCACCATGAACGACCTGTAGTCAAGAGAAAACCACTGCTGTGTTTTGATGACCCTTGGCGAGAATACGCTTCGATCAAATAGCTCAAGGCGGCGGCAATTGCGCCGGCTTGGATTCGGGAATCTCATGATGCGCAGGCGTTCCCATGCGCCAAGCGGGGCGCACGCCGCAGCACACGCCCGCGCCCACGGTCAAGAACAGCGCCGAGATGCCGATCACGCCGCCAGCCGCGCCAAACAGCATAGGCATGGCCACGCTTGATGCGTTGATCACCATCAGCCGCAGGCCCAGCGCCTCGCCCTGGCGGTGCTGGGGCGTGATCTGGTGCAGCATGCTCATCACCATGGGCTGGACCGAGCCCAGCGAAAAGCCCAGCAACATCGAGCAGATGCCCATGGTCAGCGCGCTTTCCATGAACGGGTAGGCCACGAAGATGCAGGCCGTGGCCGCCATCGCTATGGAGATCACCGCGCCTTCGCGCAGCCGGTCGGCCACCAGCGGCATCAGCAGCCGGATCGCCGCCGCGGCGACGGCAAACACGCCCAGCAGCGTGCCTATGACCGAGGCGCTCATGCCGCGCTCGTGGCCCAGCAGCGGCAGCACGAAAGTGTGCACATCCCAACTTGCCGACTGCACCCAGTTGACGATCAGCACGGTGCGAAACGCCGGGTCGTTGAGCAGATCCCAGGCGCGCTGGCCGCTGGGCTGGGCCGGCGCGGGCGTGCGCGGCGTCTCCGCGGTCTTGCGAATCCAGAACCAGGCAACGATGGGGCTGAGCGCCAGCAGGCCGAAGGCCACGCGATAGCCAGAGACAGGGCTGTCACCGAAGGTGGCATGGTCGATCATCAGGCCGGTGAAGAACGGCCCGACAAAGTTGGCGAATGCCGGCCCTATTGCCAGCCAGCTGAACAGCTTCTTCAGCTGGGACGGATCATGCGTGGCGCGGCCCACATGGCGCTGCACCGAGATCACGACAATGCCCGAGCCGCCGCCGGTGCACAGCGCCGCGAAGCACAGCACCGGAAAGACCGGAAACAGCATGGCCGCGGCGCAGCCTATGCTGGCCATCAGCATGCCGATGAAGAACGGCCGGCGCAGCCCGTGGCGGTCGGCAAAACGCCCCGCGGGCAAGGCCAGAAAGACCTGGGTCAGCGCAAACAGCGCCAGCAGCACGCCGACCGCGGGCGCGCTGTAGCCCTGCTTGAGGGCCAGCAGCGGCGCGGCCAGGCGCACGCCGGCCATCGTGGCATGCACCAATACCTGCGAGCCTATGACCTTGAACAGCGCCGCGTTCATTGGGCGTCGTCCGGCAAGTCGCTGTCGGCCTCGACATCGTCTGCCTCGGGCAGGCCCAGCACGGCGATGGTCGGGGCGACCGCTGCCACGCCCACGGGCAGGTCCTGCACATCGCGCAGCTTGCGCTGGATGGCACGCGTGCGCACGCCCACTTCGTCGAACTTGCGCGCCGCGGCATCGATGGATTTCTTGGTGGCCGCGACCACTTCGCCGAACTTGGCAAACTCGGTCTTGACCGCGCCCAGCAGGCCCCAGACTTCCGACGAGCGCTGCTCTATGGCCAGCGTCTTGAAGCCCATCTGCAGACTGTTGAGCATGGCCGCGAGATTGGCCGGGCCGGTGATCATCACGCGGCAGTCGTTCTGAATGGCCTCCACCAGACCCGGGCGGCGCATCACTTCGGCAAACAGGCCTTCCGTCGGCAGATAAAGAATCGCGAAATCGGTGGTGTGCGGCGGCGAGACGTACTTGGTATAGATCTTCCTGGCCTCGAACTTCATCGAGTTCTCGAAGGCCAGGCCCGCGCTTTGCATCAGCGCCTTGTCGGCCGCATCCTGGGCGTCCATCAGCCGCTGGTAGTGCTCCACCGGATACTTGGCATCGATAGGCAACCAGACCGGCTGGTCGTCGGCATGGCCCGGCAGTCGGATCGCGAACTCGACGAGTTCATCGCTGCCCGGCACGGTCTTGACGTTGCGCGCGTACTGCGCGGGCGTGAGCACGTTCTCGATGATCGCGCCCAGCTGCATTTCGCCCCAGGTGCCGCGCGACTTCACATTGGTCATCACGCGCTTGAGATCGCCCACGCTGCCGGCCAGCGTCTGCATTTCGCCCAGACCCTTGTGCACCTGCTCGAGCCGGTCGCTGACCAGCTTGAACGATTCGCCCAGGCGCTGCTCCAGCGTCGCATGCAGCTTCTCGTCCACCGTGCGGCGCATTTCCTCGAGCTTGGCCGAGTTGTCGGCCTGGATGGCGGCCAGGCGCTCGTTGAGCGCGCTGCGCAACTGCTCGGCGCTGCTCTGGCTGCCCTGGACCAGGCCGCCGAGCTGCTGCGTGACCGCGTCCTGCAGCACGCCGAACTGGTGGCGAATCTGGTGGCCATTGCCTTCAAGCTGGTCCTTGAGCGCGGTCGACATGGCCGTCAGCTGGCTTTGTACATCGCCCTTGAGCGAGTCGAGCGTGCCGCGCGTGGCTTCGGCCAGCGCCTCGAAGCGCTGCTGTATGCGCTGCTCGAACAGATTTGCGCTGTCGGCCATGACCTGGCGTGAGCGCGTGCTCTCGCCCGTGAGCGCGGCTGTGGTCGCGCTCAGCTCACGGCGGAAGGCGGTGAGCGCATCCGTGAGCACATCGCGCATGGCCTCGGCATCGACGCGTGCCTGGGCCTGCTGGGCGCGCAGCTGCTGGCCCAGGCTTTCCAGCGCGCCGTCGTTCCTGGCAATCGCCAGCTGCGTGGCCTGCATGCCGCGCTCCAGCGCCTGCATCTGCGTCTGCAGATCCGCAAGATCTTCCGAACCGTTGTCCTGGCGCCGCAGCAGGGCCAGGATTTGCAAAACCACCACCAGCGCCAGCGCTGCGAGCAAGACAAGGGATTCGAAAGACAAAGTGATACTTCAAAAAAAGAGAGGCTGCACGCAGTTTATCTGCGCTGCGGGCCGCCGCGTCATAGAAACCAGATCCAGGTCATGACAACAAACAGCGGCAGCAGGATGCCGCACGACCACAGCATGTAGCCGAAGAAGCTGGGCATCTTCACGCCGCGGTCCTCGGCAATGGCCTTGACCATCAGATTGGGTGCGTTGCCGATATAGGTGTTCGCGCCCATGAACACCGCGCCCGCGGAAATGGCCGCCAAGGTGGGTGCCAGCGTGCTCATCAGCAGCTGCGCGTCGCCGCCCGCGGTGTTGAAGAACACCAGATAGGTCGGTGCATTGTCGAGAAACGACGACAGCGTGCCCGCGGCCCAGAAGTACATTGCCGGGTCGGGCGAACCGTCGGGCCGCGTGACCGCGCGCACGATGGCGCCAAACGGTCCGTCGACTCCGGCCTTGAGCATGGCAATCACGGGAATGATGGTCAGGAAGATGCCGGCAAACAGCTTGGCCACCTCGGCCATCGGCGCCCAGCCGAACTGGTTGCGCTGATGGACATCCGTGGGCGTGATGCGCAGCGAAACCCAGACCACGGCCAGCAGCCCCAGGTCGCGCACCAGTCCGGGCAGGCCCACGGGCGTGCCGGCCACATCGAACACCACGCTCGACTGCCAGAAACCGCTGAGCAGCACCAGCGCGACAATCACGCCCAGCAGCGCGAAATTCGCCTTGCCGTCGAAGCCGAAACGTTCGTCGCTGTCGCCCGCTGCGGCCACGGGCAGGCTGGCTTCCCCGGGGCTGCGCATGTACCAGCTGTCGAGCGCGAAGAACAGCGCCAGCAGCGCGCCCACCAGGAACAGCGCCTGCGGGAAAAGATGCTGCAGCGGCCAGAAGAAGTCCACGCCCTTGAGAAAGCCCAGGAACAGCGGCGGGTCGCCCAGCGGCGTGAGCGCGCCACCCGCATTCGACACAATGAAAATGAAAAACACCACGATATGCGCGGTGTGCTTGCGTCCCTGGTTGGCGCGTATCAACGGCCGTATCAGCAGCATGGATGCGCCGGTCGTGCCCATGAAGCTGGCCAGCACCGCGCCCGTGGCCAGGATGGCGACGTTGAGCACCGGCGTGCCGCGCAGCTTGCCGCGGATGTAGATGCCGCCGGCCACCGTGAACAGCGCCAGCAGCAGGATCACGAACGGCAGGTATTCGGCGAGCAGCGCATGCACCAGGCTCGCGCCCGCCGCGCCCGGGCCGAACAGCACCGCGAACGGCAGTACGAACGCCAGCGCCCAGCCCGCGGTGAGCTTGCCGAAGTGGTGGTGCCAGAAAAACGGCGCGATCAGCGGCATCAGCGCGATCGACAGCAGCAGCCCCGCAAACGGCACACCCCACCAGCCCGACAGCGCGCTGCCGTCGATGTCGCCCGCCAGAGCCCAGCCGGGCAGGCCCGCCAATGCAGCCAGGGCCGCAGCACGCACGAGTTTCATGGAACAGCTTCCTGATTCAGATGGACGGGGCAATCTCGAACACCTGACGCAGATAGGCCAGGTACTTCTCGTCGTCGCACATGCTCTTGCCCGGAGAGTCAGACAGCTTGGCCACGGGCTGGCCGGCGCAGCGCGTCATCTTGATCACCACCTGCAAGGGCTCGTAGCCCAGGTCGTTGGTCAGATTGGTGCCTATGCCGAAGGCCAGCAGACAGCGCCCGCGAAAGCGCTCGAACAAGGCAATGGTGCGCGGAATGGTCAGCGCGTCGCTGAAGATCAGCGTCTTGGTCAGCGGGTCGACGCGATTGATGCGGTAGTGCTCGAGCAGGCGCTCGCCCCAGGTGAAGGGGTCGCCGCTGTCGTGGCGCGCGCCGTCAAACAGCTTGCAGAAATACAGGTCGAAATCGCGCAGGAAAGCGCTCATGCCGTAAACGTCCGACAGCGCAATGCCCAGATCGCCGCGGTACTCGCGCGCCCAGGATTCAAAGCCGAACACCTGGCTGTCGCGCAGCCGCGGGCCCAGCGCCTGGCAGGCCTGCAGATATTCATGGGCCATGGTGCCCAGCGGCGTCACGCCCAGCTTCATTGCATACAGCACGTTGCTGGTGCCGGCAAACTGGCCTTCGAGCCGGCTCGAGCCCGAGCGCCGCTCGCCCGTGCCCAGGCGCGCGCACAGCACGCGCAGCACTTCCTCGTGCCAGGCACGGCTGAAACGCCGGCGCGTGCCGTAGTCGGCAATCTTCAGCGGCTCCAGGCCCGGTGCCTGCAGCTGCATGATCTTTTCCTCGAGGCGGCGCCGGCCTTCGGGAAAGTCCGGCACTTTCTGCGTATTGCGGAAGTAGACCTCGTTGACGATGGCCAGCACCGGAATCTCGAACAGGATGGTGTGCAGCCAGGGCCCGCGTATCGTGATGTCGATCTCGCCGTTGGGCAGGCCGGTCACTTCAATGTATTTCTCATTGAGGCGGAACAGGCCGAGGAAATCAATGAAGTCGCTCTTGATGAAGCGCAGGCCGCTGAGGTAGGCGAGTTCGGCGTCGCGAAACTGCAGATCGCACAGGCAGCGGATCTCCTCGCGGATCTCGTTGACATAGGGCGCCAGCTGCACGCCCGGGTTGCGGCACTTGAAGCGGTATTCGACCTGCGCACTGGGAAACTGGTGCAGCACGACCTGCATCATGGTGAACTTGTACAGGTCGGTGTCGAGCAAACTGGTGATGATCATGGGCAAGACAGGGGACAGGGCCCCCGCTGGCAGTGGCAGGCAGCGCACAGTGTAGGCGATTGCCTGGCTGCTTTCGGCCGGCGCAAGGCCTCAGGCGGGCGCCAGCGACTCCAGCACCTCGCGCAGCCGCGCCGGCAAGGCACAGGGGCGGCGTGTGGCGCGGTCCACATAGACATGGACGAAGTGGCCGGCCGCGGCCGTCATGGGCTCGCCCTGGGCAAACAGTCCCACTTCATAGCGCACGCTGGAGCTGCCTATGCGCGCCACGCGGATGCCGGCCTCGACGGTCTGCGGAAACGCCAGCGACGCAAAGTAGTTGCACTGGGTCTCTATGACCAGGCCTATGGTCTCGCCATGTTCGAAGTCGAGCGCGCCCTGCTCTATCAGATGCGAGTTCACGGCGGTGTCGAACCAGCTGTAATAGACAACGTTGTTCACATGGCCGTAGACGTCGTTGTCGGACCAGCGCGTGGTGATGGTCTTGAAGGCCTTGTACGCGCCCCGCTCCTGCGGCTGAGGGCGGGCGGCGGAATTCGTGTCCATTGATTACCCATTCTTCAAACAAAGCGGGGGACCAGCTTAATTGAGCCCGTCCCCGCCAGCGCCGCATGAATGTCATGCGCGAGACATCAATAGGTGATCGCCTGGCACTGGCTGCGGCGTATCGACAGGATGCCGACCAGGCCGACAAGGGCCGCGGCAATGACGAAGAACGCCGGCGACTGCCTGTTCTCCGTCAGCTGCACCAGCTTGACGGCAATGAACGGCGCCGTGCCGCCCGCAATGATCACGCCGAAGTTCCAGCCCGAGGCCACGCCCGTATAGCGGTATTGGGGTTGGAACAGCACCGGCAGGATGGTGTAGGCGCTGACCTGGGTGGCCACGGTATTGAGCATCAGCACGATGTAGGCGATTGCGGCAATGCCCAGGCCCCGGTCCATCATCGCCATCGCCGGATAGGTCAGCACGATGTAGCCGATCAGGCCCACGAGCATCAGCCGGCGCAGGCCTATGCGGTCGCCGATATAGCCGCCCAGCGGCATCAGCAGGGCCGAGATACCGATTGCCAGCGTGGCCACCCAGTAGACGCTGCCCGCCGGATAGCCCAGCTGCTTGACCAGATGGATGCTCATATAGGTCAGGCCGATGTAGGCCGTGCCATTGGTCGCGGCGCTGATCGCCGTCGACTGCAGCAAGGCCTTGCCCTGGAAGCGGAACAGCGCGCTGATCGGCGAGCTTTCCTTCTTCTCGGGCTTGGCTTCAAAGGTTTCCTTGACGCGGGTGCGCGCCCAGATGCACAGCAGCGTCAACGGCAAGGCTAGCAGAAAAGGAATGCGCCAGCCCCAGCTGGTCATCTGCTCTGGCGTCGTCAAGGCCGTCACCGCGCCCGCCACGGCCGCGGCCAGCGCGAAGCCACCGGTAGAGCCCATGGGCGTGAACGCGCCAAACGTGGCTTTCAGATGCCGCGGCGACGACTCTGAAATGAAGGTCGCCGAGCCGCCAACCTCACCGCCCGCGGAAAAGCCCTGCAGCAGCCGCACCAGCACCAGCAAGGCCGTGGCGTAGTAGCCGGCCTGCTCGAACGTCGGCAAAAAGCCCATCAAGGTGCTGCCCACGCCCATGCACACCAGCGTGCCCAGCAGCGCGGTCTTGCGCCCGTATTTGTCGCCTATATGGCCAAAGACAATGCCGCCCAGCGGCCGCACCACATAGGCCGTGCCGAACACCGCCAACGCGGCCAGCAGCGAGACCGTGGGGTCGCCGCTGGGAAAGAACAGCGGCGCGATGATCACCGCCATGTAGCCGTAGAGGCTGAAGTCGTAGTACTCGATCAGCGTGCCCACGAAGCCCGATACCGCGGCGCGCTTGGAATCGGCGTGCGCGCCGGCCACGGGCTGGGCGCTGTCGCCGGCCCCCAGAATGCTTGCGTTTGTCATGTCTCGTCCATTTCTCGTTTGGTTGTCCTGGTGGAGGGTCTGATTGCCGTCCATCCCCGTTCGTTGATTTCGAAGACGCTTCGCCTGCGGAAGCACGGATCCCTTTCATTTGCCGGTGAATTGCGGCTTGCGCTTGTGTGTGAAGGCCTGTGCGGCTTCCTGGAAATCGCCGGTCATCAGCCCCAGGACCTGCGCATGGTTTTCAAGCTCGATCGCCGCCTGAAGACTCGTGGCGTCGAGGTTCTGCCACATCACGCGCTTGGTGTGTGCCGTGGCATAGGGGGCGTTGGCGCAGATCTGCCGGGCGCAGGCCAGCGCGCGCTCGAGCAGGCCCTCGGCCGGCACGATCTCGGCCACCAGGCCTGTGCGTTCGGCCTCCTCGGCATGCACGGCCCGGCCGCTGAGCATGATTTCAAACGCGCGGCCGGCGCCGATGAGGCGCGGCAGGTGGTAGCTGATGCCGCATTCGCCGGCCGTGAGGCCGATCTTCACCGCGCCCACATGGAACTGGGCCTGCGGCGCCGCGAAGCGGATGTCGGCGGCCAGCGCCAAGCCCATGCCCGCGCCCACGGCCACGCCGTTGACCGCGGCAATCACCGCCGCATCGGTCTGGCGCAGGCGCTGCACCAGCCCGGCAAAGGCATGCTGCAGCGCCATGGCGTCGCGCACGCCAGCGTCAAAGCCGGCCTCGGCGTTCAGCACCGACTTGAGATCCAGCCCGGCGCAAAAACCCGCGCCGGCGCCGGTGACGATCAGCACGCGCAGGCTGCGCTCGGCCAGCAGCGCGTCGAGCTGCGCATGCACGGCTTGCATCGCCGACAGGCTCAGCGCATTGAGGCGCTCGGGCTGCTCCAGGCGCAGCAGCGCGATGCCCGGTTCAAGGATCTGGGTGGAGGAAGTCATTGCCCTGCCCTCCTCATGCCGTGGCCGTGGCCGTCGCCAGCGCTTCGCGCAGCACGCGCTTGAGCAGCTTGCCGTTGGCATTGCGCGGCAGCGGGTCGGCGCGAAAGGTGAAGCTTTCCGGCACCTTGTAGTCGGACAGGCGCCGGGCGCAGAAATCGCGCAGCGTCTGGGCCTCGAGCACCCGGCCGGGGCGCGGCGTGACAAACACATGCACGCGCTCGCCCAGCACCGGGCAGGGCTTGGCCACCACGGCGGCTTCCAGCACATCGGGGTGCTCGCACAGCGCGTTCTCCACTTCCACGCTGAAGATCTTGTAGCCGCCGCGGTTGAGCATGTCCTTGCGCCGGTCGAGCACGTAGACAAAGCCCGCGGCGTCCATGCGACCCACATCGCCGCTGCGCCAGTAGCCATCAATGAAGTTCTCGCGCGTGGCCTGCGGGTTGCGCCAATAGCCCTTGGCCACCATGGGTCCCTTGAGCCACAGCTCGCCGATCTCGCCCACGGCCACCTGCTGGCCGTCGTCGTCCATCACGGCGATCTCCGCGCAGGGCAGCGCCGGGCCTACGCTGTCGAGGTGGGCACGCGTCAGGTGGGCGGGCATCACGGCCACGGGCGAGGTGGTTTCGGTCGCGCCATAGCAATTGGAAAGCCGCAGGCCCGGCAGCCACTGGGCGAGCCGGTCTATGGTCTCGGGCGGCATGGGCGCGCCGCCATAGCCGCCCACGGTCCAGGCCGACAGGTCATGGCGCGCGAAGTCCGGCTGCAGCAGGCACAGCTGGTACATCGCCGGCACCATGATGGTGTAGCTGATGCGCTCGCGCGCAGCCAGCGGCAGGAACTCCGCGGCCTTGAAATGCGGCACCACGATCAGCGTGCCGCCCAGCCCCAGCGTCACGGCCATCAGCGCAGCCAGGCCGGTGATGTGGCTCAGCGGCACGACCAGGCCGCCGCGCACGCTGTCGTCCAGGCCCAGCGACTGCGCGTAGTGCAGGATGGTGTGCACCAGGCCCAGGTGCGTGAGCATCGCGCCCTTGGGGAAACCGGTCGTGCCCGAGGTGTAGACCAGCATTGCCAGGTCTTCCTCGCCCACCTCGGCCGGCTGTTCAAGCCGCGCATGCCGCAGCAGCGCATCGAAGCTGCAGGCGCCTTCACTCTCGCCGACAACCACGCGCAGGCGCAGATCGGGCACTTCGCCGGCGGGCGGCGCCAGCGCCTGCAAAGCGGCATCGACAAACAGGGCGCTGGCGCCGGAATTGCGCAGGATATAGGTCAGCCCCGGCGTCTGCTCGCGCGTGCTCAGCGGCAGCACCACCGCGC
Organism: Comamonas sp.; assembly: GCA_037968595.1. Lineage (GTDB taxonomy): Bacteria > Pseudomonadota > Gammaproteobacteria > Burkholderiales > Burkholderiaceae_C > Comamonas. The sequence goes on along the minus strand of JBBKVU010000160.1, from coordinate 141 downwards.
CTATCGCCAAAATGGCGTAGCTGGCAATCACGAACTCGGGGCCGTTGCCCAGCAGCAGCGCCACGCGCTCGCCCTGCCCCACGCCCTGGGCGCGCAGGCCCGCGGCCACGCGCATCACCTGGTCGTCGAGCTGCGCACAGC
>JBBKVU010000159.1:0-3362 GCA_037968595.1 Comamonas sp. | reverse complement strand
GGGTGCTTGCCACGGCACCGGAGTCACGGGCGTGCCCGGCGGCAGCATCTGCAATTTCTGGAAGCCGTCGACCATGACCTTCTCGCCGGCCTTGAGGCCTTCAAGCACGATCCACTGCTGGTTCTGCGCGGCGCTGACCTTGATGTTGCGCTTGGAGATCTTGCCGTCGTCACCGACCACCGACACGGTGTCGCCGGCTTCGCTGCGCGTCACGGCCTGCTGGGGCAGGGTGATGGCGTTGACGGCCTGGGCCTGCTCGATCTGCACGCGTACATAGAGACCTGGCAGCAGCATTCCCTTGGGGTTGGGCACTTCGGCGCGCAGCGTGACCTGGCCGGTCGCGCTGTCCACGGACAGGTCGGTGAACAGCAGCTTGCCCGGACGTTCGTAGACGCTGCCGTCTTCCAGAATCACCTTCACGCTGGCCGCATCGTTGCCCGAAGCCTTCTTCAGCTTGCCTTCGGCCATGGCCTTGCGCAGCTTGAACGCTTCGCTCGACGACTGGGTGAAGTTGACATAGACCGGGTCGATCTGCTGGATCACGGCCAGCGGAGTGGCCTCGCCCTGGCCGACCAGCGCGCCTTCGGTGACCAGCGACTGGCCGATGCGGCCCGAGATGGGGGCCGTGACCTTGGCGTAGCCCAGATTGATGTCGGCCGAGCGCACATTGGCCTTGCCCGCGGCGACATCGGCCAGCGCCTGCTTGTATGCAGCTTCGGCGTTGACGAAGTCCTGCTTGCTGATGGCATTGGCGGCAACCAGGGGCTTGTAGCGTTCGAGCTGGGCCGCGGCCTGGGCGAGATTGGCTTCCGAGCGGGCAAGTGCTGCGCGTGCGCTTTGCGCCGAGGCTTCATAGGAAGCGGCGTCGATGCGGTACAGCGCCTGGCCGGCCTTGACGTCGCTGCCTTCGCGGAACAGGCGCTCGAGCAGGATGCCGGCACTGCGGGCGCGCACCTGGGCAACGCGCGAGGCTTCGACCCGGCCGGGCAATTCAGTCACCAGGCCGACATCGCCGGGCGTGGCAACCACGACACCGACCTGTACCTGGGGAGCCTGGCCGGCGGCGGCTGCAGGTGGCTTGCCTTCAGCCGGCTTGTCGCCGCAGGCGGCCAGCGTGAGCGCAGCCGAAATGGCGAGGGTCAGGCAGGCGTGGCGATATAGGCGACGGGGAGGTTGGGCGTCGGGCGCATTGCGCGTGCTGTGCATGGTTTTTTCCTAGGATGAATCAGCGTCGGAGCATGGAGGGCATGCGTGTCAATATGACGGGCGCAGGCGGGCAATGCCCCTGAAATGAGCTTGGCGATTGTACATACATTCATGAATGTATAATAAGACCCCTGCCTGAATTGAGGACATTGTGACCTCAGTGCGTGCAGAGCGCACGATTGAAAATTGGAGAAATGTCATGGCCCGTAGAACCAAAGAAGATGCGGTGGCGACGCGCAATGCCTTGCTGGATGCCGCCGAGCAGGTTTTCCTGGCGCAGGGGGTATCGCAGTCGTCGCTGGCGGCCATTGCCAAGCAGGCAGGCGCCACGCGAGGGGCGGTCTATTGGCATTTCAAGGACAAGCTCGACCTGTTCAACGCGATGATCGACCGCGTGACCATGCCGCTGGACCAGGTGATGTATGGCAACGTCGGGCAGTTTGCGGGCGCCGCGCCCCTGCCGCGCATGTGCCGCGTGATGTATCTGCTGCTCAACGGCCTGGTGACCGATGAGCGCATACGCCGGGTGTTCACCATCATGATGCACCGCGTCGAATTCGTCGGCGAACTGGCGGCGCTGCAGGTGCGGCATACGTCTTCCATGAATGAATTCACGCGCCAGCTGGCGCTGGACTTCGTTGCCGCCGCCGAGCATGAAGGCGTGGCGCTTCATTACTCGCCGCAACTGCTTGCCACCGGCCTGCGCTCGCTGCTCGATGGCCTGATGCATTCGTGGCTCATGGGGATGGAGGGCTTCGATCTGGAAAAGGATGGTTTTGCGGCAATACAGGTCTATCTGGTGGGTGCCGGTCTGCCGCAAGCAGCAGTGCGCGCGGCTTTCGAGCAGGCGTTGTCGGTGCCTTCGCCGCTGCCGGGCAGCGCGCGCGTTCCCTGTGGATATGCGGATCGCTAGGGATAGGTCCGGGCTTGTGTGAATTCGGTGCAAAGTCGTGCGACAATGCGCGCTTGCTTTGGACTTCGGTCCGGGGCGGCTGTAGCTCAGTGGATAGAGTATTGGCCTCCGAAGCCAAGGGTCGTGGGTTCGATCCCCGCCAGCCGCACCAGTCTTGTATGAAAGTACAAAAAAAGGCGAAAAAATAGCAGATTTGTTTTTGACGTCAAAAATGCTGCTACAATCGAATTCTTCGGAGGGGTGCCCGAGTGGCTAAAGGGGGCAGACTGTAAATCTGTTGGCTTACGCCTACACTGGTTCGAATCCAGTCCCCTCCACCAGTTTTTGGTTGAAGAGTTTGAAGATGCTATGCCAGCATCGACGCACAGAAAAGTGCGGGAGTAGTTCAATGGTAGAACCCTAGCCTTCCAAGCTAATGACGCGGGTTCGATTCCCGTCTCCCGCTCCAATTTGTGTGTAGCGTTTTTTTTTGAATTGCCGCAAGGCAATTTGAATGCCCATGTGGCTCAGTGGCAGAGCACTCCCTTGGTAAGGGAGAGGTCGCGGGTCCGATTCCCGCCATGGGCACCAGCTTTCTGGTGCTTCCGCTAGATGGTTGCGCCGAGTCCTGTTGTGTAGTTAAAGATTTTTTTCGGAGTCGGAAAAATGGCAAAAGGAAAATTCGAGCGCACCAAGCCCCACGTCAACGTGGGCACCATTGGTCACGTTGACCATGGCAAGACGACACTGACGGCTGCTATCGCAACCGTTCTGTCGGCCAAGTTTGGTGGCGAAGCCAAGAAGTACGACGAAATCGACAAGGCGCCTGAAGAAAAGGCCCGCGGTATTACCATCAATACCTCGCACGTCGAATACGAAACCGCAGCGCGTCATTACGCTCACGTTGACTGCCCCGGCCACGCTGACTATGTGAAGAACATGATCACCGGCGCCGCGCAGATGGACGGTGCTATCCTGGTTTGCTCGGCCGCTGACGGCCCAATGCCCCAGACCCGCGAGCACATCCTGCTGGCCCGTCAGGTTGGCGTTCCTTACATCATCGTGTTCCTGAACAAGTGCGACATGGTGGATGACGAAGAGCTGCTGGAACTGGTGGAAATGGAAGTCCGCGAGTTGCTGGACAAGTACAACTTCCCTGGCGACGACACCCCGATCATTCGCGGTTCGGCCAAGCTGGCTCTGGAAGGCGACAAGGGTCCCCTGGGCGAGCAAGCCATCGACAAGCTGGCTGACGCTCTGGACA
>JBBKVU010000158.1:0-5662 GCA_037968595.1 Comamonas sp. | reverse complement strand
CTGCTGGCGCTGGCCGCATGGGCCAGCTGCGCCCTCGCCCATGGTCCGGGAATGGGCAGTCTGCTGTGGCTGGCGCTGCTCAGCGCCTGTGCCTTTGCCGTCGTGGGCTTGGCCGCCTGGGCACCACAGACCCTGCTGCGGCTAGGCCGTAGACAGCGCAAGTGAAGTGTGCACCGGCATTTGCAGGCCGGCCGCAGGATCTTCGAGCGCCACCACATGGATGCGCGGCTGCTCGCTCATCACGCCGCCAAAGATGGTGGCAAAGGCCACGTCGGCCGCGTCGCGTCCGGTCGCCAGGCGCATCATGCCCATGGGAATGGCCGTGCCCGAAGGATCGAACTGGTACCAGCGATCGCCCAGGTAGACCTCGACATAGGCATGGAAGTCCGGAGGCCCCAGAGCCGGGTCGGCGCCGTAATCGGTGCCGGTGACAAAGCGCGCCGGCAGATTGAGTGCGCGGCACAGCGCAATCATCAGATGCGCGAAGTCACGGCACACGCCCACGCGCTCGATCAGCGTGTCGACCGCCGATGTCGTGCCGCTGGAGCTGTTGGAGCGGAACGTCACATGCTGGCTCACCCAGTTGCAGATGGCCTGCACGCGCGCATAGCCTTGCGGCAGATAACCGAACTGGCCCATGGCGAAATTCGACAGCCGGTCCGACTGGCAATAGCGGCTGGGATAGATGTAAGGCAGGACCTCGAGTGGCAGCTGACGCACCGGCACTTCGCCGATCTGCGCCGGATCTGCCGTGTGGTGGGAAATGTCCACCGTGGCGCCGTACTGCACGGTGAGCGGCCCGGGCAGCGCACTCAGCCGCAGGCAGCGCTGACCCAAATCGGGGCTTTGCTGCAGCTCACGGTAAGCGTCCGGCTGGCTGATCACCAGTTTTTCGTCGGACACCGCCTGATGGGCGGTGTGCGCGGCATGAATATAGAAGAAGAAGTCCGCACCCGGTGCAAACACCGTATAGGACAACTCGATTTGCAGCTGAAGTCTGATCATGGATGTCTTGGGTTGCCAGAATGACAAGGAGAATTCCCGCGCCAGCGAATGCCCCTCTTTGCGCCACGCATGCTGGCTTGCCGAAGGACCCACGCGCTGATGCCAGTATGCGCCGCGCGCGGCCGGCACGATGTCAGCAAACACCACCAGTTCACTTTCGGGGTGATGCCCGCGCCGGCCGGCACTTCATGCCAGCTGGCGCCGCGCATCAAGGCATTGCCGCGGCCTGCACGAAAGCCTGCTGCACCGCGTCCAGGCGCTGCAAGCCCGCGTCCGCGCTGCGCCGCACCAGGCAGATCTGGCGCACCGGCGCGCCGCGGCCCAGTGAAATCTCGCGCACGCCGTAGGCGTCGCGCAGCTGGTAGCGTATCTTGGGCAGCACCGACACGCCTATGCCCGCGGCCACCATGGCGACTATGGCGTCCATGCCCGGCACATCGAGCAGCGGCTGGCGCTGCGGCAGCAGCTGATTCACGAAACGCGCGGCCATCTGGCCGGCAACCACGGCGCGGTCCAGCCGAATCCAGGGCGACTGACTCAGTATCTGCTTGACGGTGCCGGGCGCCAGGCGCTCGGGAACGACCAGCACGAAGGGCTCGCGCAGCAAAGGAGTCCACAGCAGCCGGCTCGATCCACCGGAGACCGGCCGCACCACGACTGCGGCGTCGACGCGCCCGGCCTTGAGGCTTTGCAGCAGATCGGGCGTGGTGCCGCGATCGATCTGCAGCGCGATTTTCGGCGCCTGGCGCTGCAGCGCGGCAAACGCCTGGGGCAGCAAGGTGGTCAGCGCCGACTCGGTGATGCCCAGGCGCACATTGCCCGCGGGCGCGGTGTCGGCGGTGTCGCGCAGCGACTCAAGCTCGGCCAGACTGCGTTCAACCACGGCGGCAAGCTGCAGTGCAAACGGCGTGGGCCGCGCATTGCGCGCCGAGCGATCGAACAGCGGCTGGCCAAAGTACTGCTCGAGCTGCTTCATCTGCAGGCTCACGGCGCTGGGCGTCAGGTTCACCTGCTCGGCGGCCAGGGCAAAGCTGCCCTGCCGGACGACCGCGGACAAGGTGGAAAGCAACTGCATTTTCATGAGTTTTTCTCGTGTATCGAACGACGAATGATCAAGCAACAATTGCGCATTGTCTTCTAGCATGCGGGCTTGTTCAATCGATTCCGCCTGGCCATGACCTCCACTTTCCGCCTTGAAGACTTTGCCGCGCCGAATTCGGCTGCACCCGCGCGCGCCGGCGCCCCGGCGCTGCCGCGCCGTCTGCGCAAGATGCTGTCGCTGGACGACTTCGAGCAGGCGGCGCGCGCCTTCCTGCCCCGCCCCATCTTTGCCTATGTCTCGGGCGGCTGCGAGACCAACCGCTCGCTGCAGGGCAACCGCAGCGCCTTTGCCGACTACGGCTGGCAGACGCGCATCCTGAAGAACACCGCGGCGCGCTCGCTGTGCACCACGCTGCTGGGCGAGGCCTGGGCGGCGCCGTTCGGCATCGCGCCCATGGGCATCAGCGCGCTGTCGGCCTACCGCGGCGATCTGGTCCAGGCCCAGGCCGCGGGCGCGGCCAACATTCCCATGATCCTCAGCGGCACCTCGCTGATTCCCATGGAGGAGGTGGTGCACGCCAACCCCAGGGCCTGGTTCCAGGCCTATGTGCCCGGCGAGCCCGAACGCATTGCCCTGCTGCTGGAGCGCGTCGAGCGCGCGGGCTTCGGCACGCTGGTGGTCACGGCCGACACGCCGGTCTCGGGCAACCGCGAGAACAATCTGCGCGCCGGCTTTTCCACGCCGCTGCGCCCCAGCCTGCGCCTGGCCTGGGACGGCATCACGCACCCCGGCTGGCTGTTCGGCACGGCGCTGCGCACGCTGGTCCAGCACGGCATGCCACATTTCGAGAACTCCCAGGCCAGTCGCGGCGCCCCCATACTTTCGTCGAGCGTGACGCGCGACTTCGGCGCGCGCGACCATCTGAACTGGGAGCACTTCGATCTGATACGCCGACGCTGGAAAGGCAAACTGGTGCTCAAGGGAATCCTGCACCAGGACGATGCGCTGCGGGCGCGCGAGCATGGCGCCGACGGCATCATCTTGTCCAATCACGGCGGGCGCCAGCTTGACGGCGCGGTCTCGCCGCTGCAGGTGCTGCCGGGCGTGGTGCAGGCGCTGGGACCCGACTACCCGGTGATGATGGACAGCGGTTTTCGCCGCGGCAACGATGTGCTGCTGGCGCTGGCGCTGGGCGCGAAGTTCGTGTTTGTCGGCCGGCCCTTCAACTACGCGGGCGCGGTCGCCGGCGAAGCCGGCGTGCGCCATGCGATCGGCATACTGGCCTCGGAAATGCTGCGCAACATGGCGTTGATCGGCGTCAACAGTCCGGCCGAGCTGGGGCGCGAGCAGCTGTTTGCCAAGTCCTGAATGCCCCAACGAAAAACGCCGGCATCGCTGCGATGCCGGCGTTTTTCACTTCAGAGCCGAAATTTCATTCGAGCTTGATATTGGCCTCGCGAATCAGATTGCCCCATTTGGTGTGCTCGGCCTTGATGAAGGCGGCAAACTGCTGGGGCGTGCCGGTCACCGGAATATTGCCCTCGAAGGCCAGCTTGTCCTGCACTTCCTTGCGCGCCAGCATGGCACCGACTTCCTTGTTGACGCGCGCCACGACCTCGGCCGGCAGGCCCGCGGGGCCGACCAGGCCCAGCCAGGTGGTGGCGTCGAAACCGGGATAGCCCTGCTCGGCCACCGTGGGCACATGGCCTATCACCGGCAGGCGCTGGGCCGAGCTCACGGCCAGCGCGCGTACCTTGCCGCCCGTCATCTGCGACATCACCGAGACGCTGTTGCCAAAATACAGCTGCACCTGGCCGCCGAGCAGCTCGTTCATTGCCGGGCCTGCGCCCTTGTAGGGCACCTGCAGCACCTGGATGCCGGCGCGGCGCGTGAGCATTTCACCCGCGAGATGGCCCACCGTGCCGTTGCCCGCATGGGCAATGCTGAAGTCGCCGGGCTTGGCCTTGGCGGCCTTGATGAAATCGGCCAGCGTGCGAAACGGCGAGTCGGCGCGCACCACCAGCACCACGGGCTGCACGGCGATCTCGACGATGGGCGTGAAGTCCTTCAGGGGATCGAAAGGCATCTTCGCGTAAAGCGCGGGATTGATCGACAGATTCGAGGCCTGGCCCATGCCTATGGTGTAGCCGTCGGGCTGGGCCTTGGCCACCGCGTCCAGGCCGATGTTGCCGGCCGCGCCGGGGCGGTTCTCGACAATCACCGTCCATTGGTTGAGCACCGTGAACTTCTCGGCAATCAGCCGCGAGGTGGCATCGGTGCCGCCGCCCGGAGGAAACGGCACGATCAGCTTGATCGGCTTGGCCGGCCAGCTGCTCTGGGCGAATGCGCCCGTCGTGCCCGCGGCCAGCGCCAGCGCGCCGGTGTGAAGAAAAGTACGTCGTTGCATGGTTTGTCTCCTTGGTTTTATTGATGGTTGCTGCGCTGCGGGGAACGGGACGCCAGTCCCGCAATGGCCTAGATGGGAAGCCCCTTTTCGCGCAGCACCGCGTCAAAGCGTTCGGGATCGGCCGTGCCCGCGCGGTTGGTCTCGCGGATCCTGGCTTCCTTGAGCAGATGGGCGCGGGTCCTGGCAAGAACGCTGACGGCTTCTGCGGCCGGCACGGCAATCACGCCGTCGGCATCACCGATGATCAGATCGCCGGGCAGCACCACCAGGCCGGCGCAGGAGACGGGTACATTGACTTCGCCCGGGCCGTCCTTGCTCGGGCCGCGGTGGGTATGGCCCTTGGCGAAGATGGGCATGCCGTCTTCGGCCCATTCGCACAGGTCGCGCACCGCGCCGTCTATCACCAGGCCGCCGAGCTGCTTGGCCACGCAGGTGGTGCGCATCAGACCGCCGACCAGGGCCTGGGAGACATCGCCGCCGCCGTCAATGACCAGCACATCGCCGGGCTCGACCATCATCAGCGCCTTGTGGATCATCAGGTTGTCGCCGGGGCGCACGCGCACCGTCACGGCCGGACCGCACAGCACGGTGTCCAGCCGCTGGTGGTATTGGCGCAGGCCTATGGTGCCGACGTTGCGGCTCATGGAGTCGCCTATGGCCGCGACCGGCATGTCGCGAAAAGCCGCGACGGTTTCGGCGTCGGGGCCGGCGACGCGGGGGTTGATGCGATAGCCTGCCGGCCACGAAGGGGTAGTGCTCATAGGATGCTCTGCTGGTCTTGGGAAAACACCTGCGGGTTCACGCAGGCGGAAAGTTCGGGGGACTGGCCGGTGAGAAAGCCCAGCACATTGCGCGCCGCGCCCGTGGCCATGCCTTCAAGCGCCGCCGCGGTCGAGCCGCCCACATGGGGGGTGAGCACGACGTTGGGCAAGGCGGCCAGCGCGCTGTCGGCCGGCAAGGGTTCGACGGCCATGGTGTCCAGGCCGGCGGCAAACAGCGCGCCCGAGCGCAACGCCGCGATCAGCGCCGGCTCGTCAATGACTTCGCCGCGCGCGGTGTTCACCACGATGGCTCCGCGCGGCAGCAGGGCCAGCCTGGCGGCATCGAACAGGCCGCGCGTATGGGCGTTGAGCGGAATGTGCAGGCTCAGCACATCGGCGCGCTGGACAGCCTGCTGCCCGAAGTCTGCAGCCTGGCGCTGGCCGATG
>JBBKVU010000157.1:0-3833 GCA_037968595.1 Comamonas sp. | reverse complement strand
CCATGGCGCAGACGCTGCACGCGCTGCAGCACCTGCAGCGTCTGCGCCATGGCGGGGGCGCCGGCGCTGACTTCCTGCAGCGGGCGCTCGAGCCAGTCCAGCGCCAGCAGTTCCAGTCGCTCGCGCGTGTCGCCGGTGTGGCGCCAGGGCTGCTCGTCGATCTGCGCCAGCAGTTGGGGCTTGGGTCCGGTCCACGGGGTTTCCCAGGCCGCGTCCAGCGGGTCGAAGTCCGCGCCCAGCTGCAGATCGAGCGCCAGCGCGCGTATCAGGCTGTTGTTTGCGCCCTGGCCATTGCCCACCGGGTGGCGCGCCAGCGCCAGCAGCGTGTCGCGCGCCAGCCGGCCCGTGGGCGACTGGCCGAAGATGTGCAGGCCGTCGCGAATCTGGCTTTCCTTGAGCTCGCACAGGTAGGCGTCGGTGCGGTTGAGCAGCAGCTGTTCGTCCTCGGCGCTGCGCGGCGCGGCCACGCCCAGATCCTGGTGCAGATCGTGGGCCAGGATATGGGCCAGGATCTGCTTGCGCAACAGTTCGGCACGCCGGCGGTCCATGGTGATCGCGTCGTAGTACTCGTCGACCATGCGTTCGAGATCGCGCGTCGCGCCATAGCTCTCGGCGCGCGTGAGCGGCGGCATCAGGTGGTCGACGATCACCGCCTGGGCGCGGCGCTTGGCCTGCGTGCCTTCGCCCGGGTCGTTGACGATGAACGGGTACAGGTGCGGCATGGGGCCGAACACCAGATCGGGCCAGCAGGTATTGGCCAGGGCCACGCTCTTGCCCGGCAGCCATTCGAGGTTGCCGTGCTTGCCCACATGCACCATGGCATCGGCGTTCCAGTCGCTGCGCAGCCAGTGGTAGAACGCGAGGTAGTAATGCGGCGGCACCAGATCGGGGTCGTGGTAGCTGGCCGCGGGGTCGAGGTGGTAGCCGCGCGCCGGCTGAATGCCGACAAAGATGCGGCCGCAGCGCAGGCCGGCAATCATGAAGCGGCCTGCGCGCAGCATGGGGTCGGCCTCGGGCGCACCCCAGCGTTCGACGATCGCCTGCTGGTTGGCTTGCGGCAGGCCCGCAAAGAAGTCCAGGTAGCTTTCCAGCGCCAGGCTTTGCTGGGCGGGGCGCAGCGCCCAGGAATCGGGGTCGTTGGTGATGCCTTGCTGCAGCTCCACCATCAAGGCATCGCTGTCGGGCGGCAGGCCTTCGAGGCCGTAGCCTTGCGCGCCCAGCGCGTGCAGGATGTGCATCACGGACGCCGGCGTGTCCAGGCCTACACCATTGCCCAGCCGGCCTTCCTTGGTCGGGTAGTTGGCCATGATCAGCGCCAGGCGCTTGTTGGCATTGGCCTTGCGGCGCAGCCGGCACCAGCGCTGGGCGAGCTCCACCACGAAGCCCAGGCGCTCGGCATGCGGCTGGTACTGCACGACATCGGATTGCGTCAGCTCGCTGCGGTGCGAGCGGCCCTTGAAGCTGATGGCGCGCGTGATGATGCGGCCATCGACTTCGGGCATGGCCACATGCATGGCGATGTCGCGCGGCTGCAGGCCATGGGCGTCCTCCAGCCAGCTCTGTTCATTGGCGCCCGACATGATGACCTGCAGCACGGGAATGTCGCCGGCCAGCGCGTGATCGCCCGGGGTTTCCAGCGACGACTGCGAGAACGAGGTGGTGTTGAGGATCAGCGCCACTTCATGGTCGGCGCACAGCCGGTGCAGCATGGCCATGCAGGCCGCGTCTTTCAGCGACAGCAGGGCCAGCGGCAGCGGATTCATGCCGCGCGCCAGCAGCTGTTCGCTCAATGCCTTGAACACCTGGGTGTTGCCGGACTGCAGGTGGGCGCGGTAGAAGACGATCAGCACCACGGGCGCGCCGGCTATCCACTGCAACGCGCCGGGCTGTTGCCAGGCTTCAACGGCCGCCGCGTCGTGCTCCGGATGGTAGACCGCGACCGAAGGCAGGGGCCGCGGCGGCAAGGCCGGCTGGGCGCCGCCGAGAAAGCTGTGCCACAGGTAGCGGAACATCTCGCGCGCGTTGGCCGCGCCGCCTTCGCGCAGATAGCGCCAGATGCTGCGGCACTGCTCCATCGTCGCCGTGCTTTTTTGCAGCAGGTTCAGGTCCTCGCTGGTGTCGCCCGAGAACATCACCAGCTCTATGCCCTTGAGGCGGCAGATCTCGCGAATGCGCTCCGTGCCGTAGGGCCAGTAGCTTTCGCCGCCCAGGTGGTCGATGACGATCACGCGGGCGTGCTGCAGCACTTCATCGACATACAGATCGACCGAGGCCGGCTGGCGCAGGTGCATCAGATTGGCCAGGCGCACCGTGGGCAGTTGCTCGCCGTCCAGGCCGGCGCGCAGCTGGGCATAGACTTCGGCCAGCAAGGCCAGCGTGGTGTCGGCCGCGCTGAGGAACACCACCTGCGCCGGGGTCTGGCCCATGCTGGCGACAAAGGCTTCATCGTCGACAAAGCCGCCGGGCTGGACAGCGAGCAAATGCATCAGCGGGCTCCCAGGGCGTTCAGCTCGGCGGTGATGGCTGCTTCATCCAGCTCGTGGCCGATCAGCACCAGATGCGTCTGCGGCGTTTCACCCGCGGCCCAGCGGCGATCGAAGTAGCTGTCGAAGCGCGTGCCCACGCCATGCACCACCAGGCGCATGGGCTTGGCCGGCACGGCGACAAAGCCCTTGACGCGGTAGACCGTGTGTTCGGAGACGATGCGCGCCAGCGCCGCCAGCAGCGCGTCGCGCTCGACTTCGGGCAGCTTGACGACAATCGAGTCGAACTCGTCGTGGTCGTGTTCGTCGTGGTCATCGCCATGGCCGTGGTGGCCGGGGCGCTGGTCTATGGTTTCTTCCGAGGCGCTGGACAGGCCCAGCACCACGCCCAGGTCGATTTTTCCCTGGTCGGCGGCAACGATCTTCACCTGCGCCGGCACTTCCTCGCGCACGATGGCCTCGACCTTGGCGCGGTCTTCGCTGCTCGCCAGGTCGAGCTTGGTCAGCACCACCAGGTCGGCCGACATCAGCTGGTCTTCGAACAGTTCGTGCAGCGGCGATTCATGGTCGAGATTGGGGTCCTGGCGGCGCTGGGCGTCGACAGCCGCGGGGTTGGCGGCGAACTGGCCGGCAGCCGTCGCGGGCACGTCGACCACGGTGATCACCGCGTCCACCGTGCAGGCGTTCTTGATCTCGGGCCAGTTGAAGGCCTGGACCAGGGGCTTGGGCAGGGCCAGGCCGCTGGTCTCGATCAGGATATGGTCGATGTCGGCGCGGCGCGCGATCAGCTCGCGCATCACCGGGTAGAACTCTTCCTGCACCGTGCAGCACATGCAGCCGTTGGCCAGTTCATAGAGCTGGCCCTGCTGTTCGACGCCGTTTTCGTCGCAGCCAATGCCGCAGCTGCGCAGGATGTCGCCATCGATGCCCAGCTCGCCGAACTCGTTGACGATCACCGCGATGCGGCGGCCGCCCGCGTTCTCCAGGATATGGCGCAGCAGCGTGGTCTTGCCGCTGCCCAGAAAGCCGGTGACGATGGTGGCGGGAATCTTGGCGTTGGTGTTCATGGGAATCTCCTGTGGGATACGGAACGAAATTTCAAATGGTTCAAAGCGGCTTAGAGGGAGACCGGCGGCTGGCAGCGCCAGGGCACGACATAGCCCTGGCTTTCATGCTCGCCGTGCATCGCCTGCACCTGGTAGACGTTCTGCAGATGGGCCGGCGTGAGCACCTGGCGCGGCGCGCCGCAGGCCACCGCCTGGCCGCGATCGAGCAGCAGCACGCGGTCGCAAAAGCGGCTGGCCAGCGTCAGGTCGTGCAGCACCACGACGACGGCGCGGCCGGCGTTGC
>JBBKVU010000156.1:0-6756 GCA_037968595.1 Comamonas sp. | reverse complement strand
TGGAGCGGGAAAACGGGTTCGAACCGTCGACCTATACCTTGGCAAGGTATCGCTCTACCAACTGAGCTATTCCCGCATTTCCTCTGCAGCCTCACATTCTACAATGTTTCGTTGCTGCGATGGAGTGAATTGTAGCGTACTTTTTTGCCCACTTTTGCCGAGCAAGGAATTTTTTCAAATTCAGTGCTGTACGGTGGCCGAGGTGCCTGCGGCCTTGGCGTTTGCCACCATGGCCGCAACCTCCTCGTCCGTCAGGGGTTCGGGCATGCGCTCGAGCGCATGCTTGAGCACCTGATCGACCCAACGCACCGGCACGATCTCCAGCCCGCTCTTGACGTTCTCGGGGATGTCCTGCAGGTCCTTGACGTTTTCCTCGGGAATCAGCACGGTCTTGATGCCGCCGCGCAGTGCGGCCAGCAGCTTTTCCTTCAGACCGCCAATGCCCGTGACTTCACCGCGCAGGGTGATTTCACCGGTCATTGCCACATCGGCGCGCACGGGAATGCCCGTGAGTGCCGACACAAAGGCCGTGCACATTGCCGCTCCGGCGCTGGGGCCGTCCTTGGGCGTCGCGCCGTCGGGCACGTGCACATGGATGTCGCGCTTCTCGAAGGCCTCATCCTTGATGCCCAGCAGACGCGCGCGGCTGCGGATCACGGTGCGTGCGGCCTCCACCGATTCCTTCATCACGTCGCCCAGCGAGCCGGTGCGCGTGATCACGCCCTTGCCCGGCATGGCTGCGGCTTCGATGGTCAGCAGATCGCCGCCCACTTCGGTCCACGCCAGTCCGACCACCTGGCCAACCTGGTTTTGCTGCTCGGCACGGCCATAGGTGTACTTCTGCACGCCCAGGAACTCCGACAGGTTGGAATCGGTCACGACCACGGGAGCGGTCATCTTGGCCAACTGCACGGCCTTGACCACCTTGCGGCAGATCTTGGACAGCTCGCGCTCAAGCGAACGCACGCCGGCTTCACGTGTGTAGTAACGCACCACATCGCGAATCGCCGACTCCTGCACTTCCAGCTCGCCTTCCTTGAGGCCGTTGTTGGTCAGCTGCTTGGGCAGCAGGTAGCGCATCGCGATATTGACCTTCTCGTCCTCGGTGTAACCCGACAGGCGGATGACCTCCATCCGATCCAGCAGCGCCGGCGGAATGTTCATCGAGTTCGAGGTGGCGACAAACATCACGTCGCTCAAGTCGAAGTCGAGTTCCACATAGTGGTCGCCAAACGCGTGGTTCTGCTCGGGGTCGAGGACTTCGAGCAGCGCGCTCGATGGGTCGCCGCGGAAGTCCATGCCCAGCTTGTCGATTTCATCGAGCAGGAACAGCGGATTGCGCGTGCCGACCTTCTCCAGGCTCTGCAGCACCTTGCCCGGCATGGCGCCGATATAGGTGCGGCGGTGGCCGCGGATCTCGGCTTCGTCGCGCATCCCGCCCAGCGCCATGCGCACGTACTTGCGGCCCGTGGCCTTGGCAATCGACTGACCCAGCGAGGTCTTGCCCACGCCCGGTGGTCCGACCAGGCACAGGATGGGGGCCTTGACCTTGTCGACGCGCTGCTGCACGGCGAGGTATTCCATGATCCGGTCCTTGACCTTGTCGAGGCCGTAGTGGTCCTCGTTGAGCACCTCTTCGGCGTTCACCAGGTCATGCTTGATCTTGGTCTTCTTGCTCCAGGGCAGGCCCGTGAGCACATCGATGTAGTTGCGCACCACGGTGGCCTCGGCCGACATGGGCGACATCAGCTTGAGCTTCTTGAGCTCGGCCTCGGCCTTCTTGCGCGCGTCCGCGGGCATCTTCGCCAGGCGGATGCGCTTTTCGATCTCTTCGAGGTCTGCGCCCTCTTCGCCTTCGCCCAGTTCCTTCTGGATGGCCTTGACCTGCTCGTTCAGGTAGAAGTCGCGCTGGCTCTTTTCCATCTGGCGCTTGACGCGGCCACGGATCTTCTTGTCGACGTTGAGGATGTCGACTTCGCGGTCCAGCTGCTCGAACAGGTTCTCGAGTCGGGCCTTGATGTCGGCCAGGTCGAGCACTGCCTGCTTGGCTTCGAGCTTGAGCGGCAGATGCGCGGCAATGGTGTCGGCCAGGCGACCGGCGTCGTCGATGCTCGAGATCGAGGTCAGGATCTCTGCCGGGATCTTCTTGTTGAGCTTGACGTACTGGTCGAACTGCTGCGTCACCGCGCGGCGCAAGGCCTCGATTTCGCTGGGCTTGTGCGCTTCGGCGTCGACTTCCACCGGCAGAACGGTCGACAGGAAATGGGTTTCGTGGTCGATGATGGCCTCGACACGCGCGCGCTGCTGGCCTTCAACCAGCACCTTGACGGTGCCGTCGGGCAGCTTGAGCATCTGCAGGATGGTGCAGACGCAACCCACCTCGAACATGTCCGACACGGCGGGCTCGTCCTTGGAGGCGGTCTTCTGCGCCACCAGCATGATGCGGCGATCGCCTTCCATGGCCAGTTCCAGCGCCTTGATGCTTTTGGCACGGCCCACGAACAAGGGGATGACCATGTGCGGGAACACCACCACGTCGCGCAACGGCAGCAGCGGCAAATCGAGAGATGAGGAAGGCAAGAGCTTGGATCCTGACATGGAATTCCTTGGTAACTTTGCGGAATATGGTCCGCTTGCGGCGTATTTCAACCCTATGACCATGCCCAATTGAATGGTATGGCACGCGGGGCCGGCGGAAACCGGCCCGAGGCCAGGTTCCGCCAACGCCATGCATGGCGAAGATCAGGCTTTTTTGGCCGCTTCGCGGTAGACGAGCAGCGGCGGCTTGCCATCTTCAATGGTGGACTCGTCGAGCACCACCTTTTCCACGTTGTCTGTATTGGGCAATTCAAACATCGTGTCGATCAGCGACAGCTCGAGCAGCGAGCGCAGGCCGCGCGCGCCGGTCTTGCGGGCCAGCGCCTTGCGGGCAATGGCGCGCAGGGCAGCGGGACGGATCTCGAGCTCCACGCCCTCCATCGCCAGCAGCTTGCTGTACTGCTTGACCAAAGCGTTCTTCGGCTCGGTCAGGATCTGCACCAGTGCATCCTCGCTCAGTTCCGCCAGCGCCGTGACCACGGGCATGCGGCCCACGAGCTCGGGGATGATGCCGAACTTGATCAGATCTTCCGGCTCGATTTCCTGGAACATGTCGGAGACCGAGCGCTGCTTCTTGCTCTTGACGACGGCGCCAAAGCCTATGCCCGAAGCTTCCGTACGGTTCTCGATCACTTTTTCCAGGCCAGCGAACGCGCCGCCACAGATGAACAGGATGTTGGTGGTGTCGACCTGCAGGAAATCCTGATTCGGATGCTTGCGACCGCCCTGGGGCGGAATGCTGGCCATCGTGCCTTCGATGAGCTTGAGCAGCGCCTGCTGCACGCCTTCACCGGAGACGTCGCGCGTGATGCTGGGGTTGTCCGACTTGCGCGAAATCTTGTCGATTTCATCGATGTAGACAATGCCGCGCTGCGCGCGCTCGACTTCGTAGTTGCAGCTTTGCAGCAGCTTCTGGACGATGTTCTCGACGTCTTCACCCACATAACCGGCTTCGGTCAGCGTGGTGGCATCGGCCATGACGAACGGAACGTCAAGCATGCGCGCCAGCGTCTGCGCCAGCAGCGTCTTGCCCGAGCCCGTGGGGCCGATCAGCAAAATGTTGCTCTTGGCCAGTTCGACATCGTCCTTGCCCGCCTTTTCCTTGTGGCGCAGGCGCTTGTAGTGGTTGTAGACCGCCACCGACAAGGTGCGCTTGGCGACCTCCTGGCCAATCACATAGCTGTCCAGATTCGCCTTGATCTCGGCGGGCGTGGGCAGGTCGCCTCGCGCGTCGCGCGCCTCATCCGCGGGCTTCTCGTCCCGGATGATTTCGTTGCACAGATCAATACACTCGTCGCAGATAAAGACCGACGGACCGGCGATCAGCTTCTTCACTTCATGCTGGCTTTTGCCGCAGAAAGTGCAGTAGAGGTTTTTTTCGCTGGAAGTGCCTTTTTTCTCGGCCATGGGGGCGGTGCCTTGTTACAAAAGTGTGGAAAAGGATGATACCGAAATAAAAAACGGCGCCTCCCTGCTGGGGAAACGCCGCCGGCCGGAGAGGTTCAGGCTCAGGCGCGCTTGCTGATCACTTGATCGATCAAGCCGTAGTCCTTGGCTTCGTCCGCCGACAGGAAGTAGTCGCGTTCGGTATCGCGCTGGATCTTTTCCAGCGGCTGGCCGGTCTGCTCCGCCAACACGCGGTTGAGCTGCTCACGGGTCTTGAGGATTTCACGCGCGTGAATCTCGATTTCCGTGGCCTGGCCCTGCATGCCGCCCAGTGGCTGGTGGATCATGACCTTGGAGTTAGGCAAAGCATAACGCTTGCCCTTTGCCCCTGCCGACAGAAGGAATGCACCCATGCTCGCGGCCATGCCGGTGCACAGTGTCGACACTTCTGGCTTGATGAAGTTCATGGTGTCGAAGATCGCCATGCCGGCGCTCACCGAGCCGCCAGGAGAGTTGATGTAGAACGAAATATCCTTTTCAGGGTTTTCGCTCTCCAGAAACAGCAGCTGGGCGACAACCAGGTTGGCCGTCTGGTCATTGACCGGGCCGACCAAAAATATCACGCGCTCCTTGAGCAGGCGCGAATAAATGTCGTAAGACCGTTCGCCACGACCCGATTGCTCGATGACCATCGGGACCATGCCAAGGCCTTGTGTATCCAGTGCGCTCATGTTTTCTCCATTCAATGGGGGTACTGTACCCAGAAAAGAAATGGGGCCTGTGCACGAAAGCACAAGCCCCAAACTAGGGTTTTCCCACGAAAGCTCGCAGCTTTCGCGGGAAACAGGGCACCTGGCTTACGCTTGACCCATCAGTTCGTCAAACGACACCGACTTGTCGTTGATCTTGGCCTTGCCCAGAACGAACTCGGTGACGTTGTTTTCAACGACCACGGCTTCGACTTCGGCCAGACGCTGGCGATCGCCAAAGTACCAGCGCACGACTTCTTCGGGCTTCTCGTAGCTGGCAGACAGCTCTTCGACGTGGGCCTTGAGCTGCTCGGGAGTGGCATGCAGTTCGTTGGCACGCACCAGCTCGGCAACCACCAGGCCCAGGCGCACGCGGCGCTCGGCCTGAGGACGGAACACGTCTTCAGGAATCTCGGCCTTGTCGGCGTCCTTGATGCCACGCTGCTTGAGTTCGGCGCGTGCGCCTTCGAGCAGACGTGCGACTTCGGCTTGCACGCTGGCGTTGGGCAGATCGAGTTCTGCCTTGGCAACCAGGGCATCCATCACGGCTTGCTTGTTGCGCGCCTGCAGACGGAACTTGACTTCGCGCTCGAGGTTCTTCTTGATGTCGGCGCGCAGACCGTCAACGGTGCCGTCGGCGATGCCCAGGGACTTGGCCAGGGCTTCGTTGACTTCGGGCAGGTTCGCGGCTTCGACCTTCTTGAGGGTCACGAGGAAGTCAGCGGTCTTGCCGGCAACGTCCTTGCCATGGTAGTCCTCGGGGAAGGCCAGGGGGAAAGTCTTGCTTTCGCCGGTCTTCATGCCGCGCACTGCGTCTTCGAATTCCTTGAGCATCTGGCCTTCGCCGACCAGGAACTGGAAGTCTTCGGCCTTGCCGCCAGCGAAAGTCTCGCCGTCGATCTTGCCTTCGAAGTCCACGGTCACGCGGTCGCCGTCGGCAGCGGCTTCGTCCTGAGCGCGCTGGGCGAACGTGCGACGCTGCTTGCGCAGGATGTCGATGGTCTTGTCGATTGCGGCGTCGTCGACTTCAGCCGACAGCTTGTCGACTTCAGCGGTCGTCAGATCGTCGATCTTGACTTCGGGCAGCACTTCGAACACGGCGTCGAATTGCGCTTCGCCTTCGGGCGCGCCATCCTTTTCAGTGATGCGCGGCTGGCCGGCCACGCGCAGCTTGGCTTCGCTCACGGCCTGGGCAAACGCTTCGCCGACCTTGTCGTTCAGCACTTCGTACTGGAGCGAGTAGCCATAGCGCTGGGCCACGACATTCATGGGAACCTTGCCGGGACGAAAGCCGTCCATCTTGACCGTGCGGGCAACACGCTTGAGGCGCGTTTCGACTTCGGACTGGATTGCGGACAAAGGCAAGCTCAGCGTGATCTTGCGCTCGAGCTTTTCGAGGGTTTCAACAGTAACGGCCATGGTTCTTCCTAATCAGGGATATGTGGACCGTGCCGGCTGCAGTGCAGCCTGCACCGTGTTCCGCAAAGTCTCACATGGATGGTGCGCGGGGACTTCCGCACACCAAGAAAATCAATAGCTTAGGCAGCGGGCGTCCAGTCCACACAGGATGAAAGCGCTTCGCGCACTAAAAATCGAATCTGCAATTATAGCGAGCCGCCAAACCTCTCAGACGGGAGGTCGCCCAGGGAAACCCTGCGAGCTGCAAGAAGCGGGCTGCAAGACGGTTGCGCGGCATGGCTTTCTTGCCCCTGCGGCCGCCATTCGCCCCGCTTGCAGCCAGTGGCGCGCCACGCCCTTGAAGACCCTGCAGGCACTGTTTTGCAAAAAATTGCCGATTTGTTCAAAGCCGCGAAATGTTTGGCATACAATAGCCTTCTCGTCGGCGTGTAGCGCAGCCTGGTAGCGCACTTGCATGGGGTGCAAGGGGTCGAAGGTTCGAATCCTTTCTCGCCGACCATTGATTCAAAAAAGGACTTGGCTTTGCCAAGTCCTTTTTTCGTTTGCCGGCCGCCATCAGTCAGCGCCGCCGGCCCGCAACGACAAAAAATGCCCGGGCAACCAC
>JBBKVU010000155.1:0-14947 GCA_037968595.1 Comamonas sp. | reverse complement strand
CTGGCGCTGGCCGCCTGTTCCGAGCGGCCCGCCACCGATGGCCGCGCCGCGCCCGGCATGGCAGCGCGCGCACCCGTCACCGTTGAAGTCTGCGGCCAGCCCGCCACCTACGCCCAGGTGCCGCAGCGCGCAGTCACGCACGGCATCAACATCACCGAGATGTTCCTGGCACTGGGCCTGCAGGACCGCCTCGTGGGCTATGGCGGCGTGCGCGATATCCAGCGCCTGCCGGCGGCCATGCAGCCCTTGCTGGAAAAGGTCCCCGATCTGTCCAACCAGGGAATGAACCTGGAGACGCTGCTCGATGCCCGGCCCGACTTTGTCTTCTCGGGCTGGGCCTATGGCTTTCGCCAGGGCCAGATCACGCCCGCCAGCCTGCAGGAGCTGGGCATTGCCAGCTATGTGCTCAGCGAATCCTGCATTCGGCAGGTGGCACGCGAACGCGTGTCGCTGGAGGACACTTTCCAGGACCTGCTCAACCTGGGGCGCATCTTTGCCATCGAGACCCAGGCCCAGGCGCTGGTCAACAGCCAGCGCGCCCAGCTGCGCGGCATCACCGACGCACTCCAGGGCGTGGGCCACAAGCCCAAGGTGTTTGTCTATGACAGCGGCACCGACATCCCGGTCACCACCGGCCGCTATGCGATGCCGCAGGCCATGATAGAAGCCGCGGGCGCGAGCAACATCTTTGACGACCTCAACAGCAGCTGGATGCGCGGCAACTGGGAAGACGTGATCGCGCGCGACCCGGACTGGATTGTCATTGTGGACAACGACCGCCCCACGGCCGAAGGCAAGCGCCGGTTCCTGCTGGACAAGCCCGACCTGGCCCAGGTCAAGGCCATACGCGAGCGCAATTTTGTGCTGCTGGATTTCGCCGAAGCCACCCCCGGCCCGCGCAATGTGCAGGCCACGCACCGCCTGGCGCACGCGCTGCACCCCGAACGCGTCACCGCCCCATGAGCACGCCCACCGCTTTGGCCTTTGCACTGCAGCGCCGCCAGCTCACGCTGTGGCTGACGGCGCTGCTGGCCCTGCTGCTGGTCTCGCTCACCTTGGCGATCACGCTGGGGCCGGTACGCATTGCACCCCAGCAGGCATGGCTGATCGCCGCCCATGAAATCGGCATCCGGCTGGGCATGGATCTGCAGCCCGGCGACTGGAGCACGGCGCAGTCGCAAATCGTCTGGCGCGTGCGCATGCCGCGCGTGCTGCTAGCGGCGCTGGCCGGCGCGAGCCTGGCGCTGGTCGGCGTCGCCATGCAGGCCATGGTGCGCAACCCGCTGGCCGATCCCTATCTGCTGGGCGTGTCGTCCGGCGCGTCGGTGGGCGCGGTCAGCGTGATTGCGTTTGGCGTGCTGGCCTTCGCGGGCGAGCTGGCCTTGCCGCTGGGCGCCTTTGGCGGCGCGCTGGCAGCCTGTGTCAGCGTGTATTTCCTGGCCTATGCCAATGGGCGGTTGCAGGCCACCCGTCTTATTCTGGGCGGCGTGGCGGTTGCCTATTGCCTGGGCGGAGTCACCAGCCTGATCGTGCTCACTGCCGACCAGCGCGAGCTGGCCAACTCCGTGCTGACTTGGACGCTGGGCAGCCTGGCCGGCACCCGCTGGGACGAGCTGGGCCTGCCTGCGGTCTTGCTGGTGACAGGCGCCGCCTTGCTGCTGGCGCAGGCGCGCGCGCTCAACGCCCTGCTGTCCGGCGAGGAAAGCGCAGCCACGTTGGGGGTGGACACCACGCGCACCCGCCGCTGGCTGTTTGTGCTGGTCTCGCTGGTGACCGGCGTGCTGGTGGCACTGACGGGCCCGATTGGCTTCGTCGGCCTGATCGTGCCCCATGTGACCCGCATGCTGGTGGGCGCCGAGCACCGGCGCGTGCTGCCTGTGGCCGCGCTGGTGGGCGCGATTTTCCTGGTCTGGGTGGATGTGTTTTCGCGCATTGCCTTTGCACCGGCCGAAGTACCGGTGGGCGTGATCACCTCTTTGCTGGGCGGGCCGTTTTTCGCCTGGATGCTGTGCCGCAGGAACGCGCGCGAAAGGCTGGTCGCATGAACGCCCCCTCCTCTACACCGCATCTGCAGGCCCAGGCCCTGAGCTGGCAAGCCGCAGCCGCCCATATCGTGCGCGATGTGAGCCTGCATGTGGCGCGCGGCGAGCTGGTCGGGCTGCTGGGGCCCAATGGCAGCGGCAAGTCCACCTTGCTGCGCATGATCTACCGCACGCTCAAGCCCGCCAGCGGCAGCGTACACGTCAACGCCAGCGATGTATGGCGCTGCAGCGCGCGCGACAACGCCCGCGCCATGGCGGTGCTGGCGCAGGAAAATCCCAGCGAATTCGAGCTGCGCGTGCGCGATGTGGTGCTGATGGGCCGCACCCCGCACCAGTCGGCGTTTGCACGCGATGGCGAAGAGGACTATCGCCTGGTCGCCCAGGCGCTGCAGCGGGTGGATGCCCAGGCACTGTCGGAACGCATTTTCTCCACCCTTTCGGGCGGCGAGAAACAGCGCGTGCTCATGGCCCGCGCACTGGCCCAGCAGGCGCCGCTGCTGATCCTGGACGAGCCCACCAACCACCTCGATGTGCGCCACCAGTTCGAGCTGATGAATCTCATCCGCAGCCTGGGCCTGACGGCGCTGGCCGCACTGCACGAGCTGCCTCTGGCCGCGCATTACTGCGACCGCCTGTACCTGCTCAAGCAAGGCGCGCTCGTCGCCCAGGGCACGCCCACGCAGGTGCTGACGCCCGAGATCATTGGCGATGTCTACGGCGTGCGCGCCCTGGTGCGCGCCAGCCCACGCAGCGGCAAGCCCTTGATTGAATTCCTGCCGGACGAGTTGCTATGACAACCATGCCCCACTTACCCACCATGGCCGAGGGCGCCACGCCCAGCAACCCATCGCTGGCCATCATCCTGTTGAGCCGAGGTGCCGCCTACGCCAACGGCGCAGCCGAGCTGGCAGCGCTGGCCGAACACCTGCACACCACGTTGACTGCCCAAGGCCGCTCGCTGCTGAGGGTGCAACCGGCATTCGTGGACCGCTCCCAGCCCGCACTGCCCGAGGCGCTGGATCTGTGCGCGGCGGCGCACACCATCGTCATCGTGCCGGTGATGGTGCCGGACGAACCCTCGCTGCGCCGCTGGCTGCACAAATTGATCATGCGCTGGCGTGCCGCCCATGACGGCGGCGCCACCTGTCCGCGGCTGATCTTTGCCCAGCCCCTGCTGCAGACGCCGCAGCTGGTCGATGTACTGGCCGGCTCGGTGCAAGAGGTGCTGATGCGCTCCGACACACAGGATGTGCCCGCCGTCGTTGGCGACGATGACTGGCAACACGACCCCAAGGGCTGGTCGATGGTGCCGGAGCACCAGCACCATGTGCTGTGGTGCACCGGCCCGCGCTGCGCGGCCAAGGGTGCGGTGCAGCTGTGGCCCGAACTGGCGCGCACGGTGCGCGAGAGTGCGGGCCTGAAAAAGAAGGTGATGCTGCTGCAGACCAGCTGTCAGTACCCGTGCAACCACGGGCCCTTGATGATCGTCTATCCCGGCGGCCAGTGGTACGGCCCCATGGAATCGTCCAACATCGCGTCGGTGCTGAGCCAGCATGTGCTGCACGGCGAAGTAAGCGAGGATTTTCGCGTCCATGGCCCACGGTCCATCGACCAAGCATCTTAGAAAGCAAACACCGACGCTTTGCCAGGCGGAACAGGTCCGGTCCACGCAGGAGATTGCATAAAAAGACGCTTGACCCTCTCGCTACGGCAGGGCTTAGCATGGCTTCAACTTGAGAGGGAAGGCATGCTTTTAAAGATTGGGGAACTGGCCCGGCGCACGGGCCTGACCGTGCGCGCCTTGCGGCACTACGACGACATCGCCCTGCTGGTGCCGTCTGCAAGGTCCGCTGGCGGCTACCGCCTGTATGACCGCGAGGATGTGGCGCGGCTGTACCGCATCCAGGCATTGCGGCGACTCGATCTGTCGCTGGCCGACATCCAGGGCCTGCTCGACAACGAGGCCGGCGCCATCTCCCAGGTCGTGGCCCGTCAGCTGGCACAACTCGAGCGCGAAATCCTGCAGGCATCGGCATTGCGCAGCCACCTGCTGGCGGTGCAACACAAGTTGCAGGCCAGCGCAGAGCCCGGCATTGACGACTGGCTGTTCGCGCTTGAAAGCATGGTTGCAGGAGAGAAGTACTTCAGCGAAGACGAACAACGCCGGCTGCAGGCGCAGCGTGACGGTTGCACCGACGCCATGGCGCACCGGCGCGCAGACTTGCAGGCCTGGCTGCAGCGCCTGATGGCCGCCGGCGTCTCGCCCGAGGACCCGCAGGCCCGGCAGCTGGCGCAGCGCTGGATGGAGATGCTGCTCGAGGAGACCGGTGGCGATGAAGGCCTGCTGATGAAACTCTACGTCATGCACTGGAACGAGCCGTCGCTGCAGGCGCTCACGGGTGTCGATCGCGCGGGAATCCGCTACATCTCGCAGTCCATGGCCTATGCGCGCCTGCAGCGCTACGCGCCGCACTGCAGCGCGGATGAAATGCGCACTCTGCGCCAGCACTACGTTGCCCAGACCGATGCCTGGCCGCCGCTCATTGCCGAAGTCCGGCAACAGATGTTGGCGCAGGCGCCCGGCGACGGGCCCGCCATGCGCGCTCTGGCGCTGCGCTGGCAGGCACTGTCGCTGGCCAAGGCCGGCGGCGATGCCGCGCTGCACGCCAAGCTGCAGCGCGCGTTCCACCAAGACGCAGCGCTGCGGGCGGGCTCGGGCATCGACGCCGCGCTGGCCGTCTATGCAGGGCAGGCCATGGCGCAGCTGGACGCCGCATCGAATTCCCGAATCCATTCACAAGGCAAGCCATGAACGCAGCAGCGCAGACCTACCCGCACTTCTTCACCGGCAACTACGCCGCACTCACCGAGGAGCATGACATCGCGGCGCTGCCTATCGAAGGCCAGCTGCCTGCTGGCCTGTCGGGCAGCCTGTACCGTGTCGGCCCCAACCCGCAATACGCTCCGCGCGACAACAGCTATCACTGGTTTTCCGGCGACGGCATGGTGCATGCCTTCCACATCCACGCGGGCAAGGTGGCGTACAGCAACCGCTGGGCGCGCACGCCGAAATGGCAACTCGAACATGCCGCCGGCCGCGCGCTGTTCGGCACCTTCGGCAACCTCGCGACCAGCGACCCGTTGGCGCAGGGCCGCAACGGCGGCACGGCCAACACCAGCATGCTTTGGCATGGCAAGCGGCTTTTTGCCCTTGAGGAATCGCATCAAGCCTTTGAACTCGATCCCCGCACATTGGCTTCCAAGGGACACCAGAGCTTTGGCGAGCGCCTGACCTCGCGCTGCACCGCCCACCCCAAGGTGGATCCCGAAAGCGGCGAACTGCATTTCTTCGCCTACTCGCCCGACCGCCCCTGTTCGCCTACCATGCTGTATGGCGTGATGGATCGCCACTGCGAGGTCACGCAACTGCAGTCGTTCACCGCGCCCTATGCGAGCATGGCGCACGACTTCATGCTGACGCGCGGCCACGTGCTTTTCCCCGTCACGCCGCTGACGCTCAGCATGGAGCGCGCCCTGCGGGGCAAGCCCCTGCTGGCCTGGGATGGCAGTCTGCGCACCCATGTCGGAGTGCTGCGGCATGGCGGCGCAACCGACACCATGCGCTGGTTCGACACCGAAGCCTGCCATGTGTTCCACGTGATGAATGCCTGGGAGGACGGCGACACCATCGTCGCCTATGTGATGCAGTCGGACACCGCGCCCGGCCTGCCCGACGCCGAGGGCCGCCCTGGTGACCCCGAGGCCATGGCTGCGCGCCTGTGCCGCTGGACCTTCGAGCTGGGCAGCGACAGCAATGAATTCAGGCGCGAATACCTCGACGATCTGGTGGCGGAGTTTCCGCGCATCGACGAACGCTATACGGGCCGGCGCAACCGCTACGGCTTCTACACCTGCCATGCCAGCGCGCGCGCCCGAGACGATGCGCAAAGTGTGCTCTACGACAGCCTCGCGCGTTTCGACTTCCAGACCGGCCAGCACCAGATGCACACGCTGGCGCCCGGCGACGTGGTGTCCGAGCCGGTGTTCGTGGCGCGCTCGGCCGACGCCGCAGAGGGCGACGGCTGGTTGCTGGCCGTCGCTTGGCGGGCGCGGGAAAATCGCAGCGACCTCCTGGTCTTCGACGCGCTGGACCTGGCGGGCGGACCGGTCGCCCTGGCCCGCTTGCCGCATCGCGTGCCGTTTGGTTTCCATGGGAACTGGCGACCTGGCGTCTAGCAGCATGGCCAGGCGACGCATCGACAAGACACCTGCACCGCCCCTGAGCGAGCGCCATGCCACGGTCGGAATATTCAACCGGTCAATGAATATGCGCATTCCATAGGAGCGCAGAGCAATACCCCATCTACCGATTTTCTTGATCACAACCCAGAGATTGGTGTGGCGACTCAGCTCCTCGCCAGAGGGTGAACGCCGCGTATACGTCACCAGAAAATGCACTTTATGCTTAGTGCTCAGAACAGGAACTTTTGATTCGTAGCGTGTGGACGCCCAGCCCGCGCTTTGCAGTTGCGTGAAAAAATCAAAGGGGTGCTGATTGGGCGCATCCCAGATCAGCGTTTCCGTCTGCGAAATCATCACATGGGGGAAATGAAGTTGCGCGTCCATTCCCGTCAAATCCAGTGAATTGAATGCTCCGGTAAATCTATCGAGGCAATCTGACGCAGCCTGCACAGCATCTTGATCAATTGCAGAGTCGCTTGTCGTGCTGACAAAGGAAAGAAAGCTGCTCATAAGCTGTTGCGGAACATTGGAAGGTGGCAACCGATGGTAAATGCAAGAAGGCCGCCCTATCCGTTAATTTGCTCAAGCGGCAAAGCCCATCAGTTCGGCATAGATGGCTTTGTCGGCCGCATAGCAACTGCAGGCCTGAGCCTGCATGCCCTTGCGGTCCAATACAGTCATCTCGCCCCGACGGTAGGAGATCAGCCCGATGTCCTGCAGTTCGCGGGCCGCTGCTGTGACGCCCACGCGGCGCACACCCAGCATCAGAGCCAGAAACTCCTGCGTGACGTAGAAATGGTCCCTGTCCGCACGGTCTTGGCTCATCAGCAGCCAGCGCGCCAATCTTGGTCGTATCGTATGGTAGCGCTCGCACGCCGAGGCCATGGCCTGCTGGTGTAGTCGAACCAGCACGCTGGCCTGAAGCATTTGCAGCAGTGCGGGGTTGGTCGCGGCCTCGGTGCGCAGCGCGGCGGCACTCAGGCGCCAGCAGGCGCCCGCACCCTGCACCAGTGCTTTCCACGGCGTGATGGCGGCGCCCATAATGAGTTCCGCGCCCAGCATGGCTTCCCGGCCCACCATGCCGACTTCCAGGGAGGGGTGCTTGTCCACGCCGATGACCAGGGAGATGAATCCTTGCCGTGGAAAATAGGCATGGCTCAACTGGCTGCCACTGGTGCTGAGTTCATCGGACAGGATCAGCTCGAAGGCTTCGCATCGATCCAGCAATTGCATCCGCGCGGCTTTGGGCAGCCGCTCTATCAGTTGGTTTTCAGTGGATGCCATAATTTTTGTTCCCCTTGCGATGTACTGCCAGGCCCGCGCCAACCCAGCCGGGATCCCCTGTGCTGATTTGCGGCGTGCGCGACAGCTGAACTGTCAGTGTAGGAACGCGAAGCCCGGTTGACTGTCTGTCAGCGCACATAGATGCCAGCATCCAGGAGCGGCTGGCGCCTTGGCCAGGCAACAATCACTAGCTGGCGATGGTGCCCGGCAGCAACCGGTCGTATTCCCTTTTGACGACGGCGTAGCATTCGCAAGTGCGCTGCTCCAGCCCCGGGCGGTCCAGCACGCTGATGTGACCGCGTGCATAACTGATCAGTGCGGCCTTTTGCAGCTTCAGAGCCGCTTCGGTCACCCCCTCGCGCCGCACTCCCAGCATGTTGGCAATCAGTTCCTGCGTCATGACCAATTGATTGCCCTGCAGGCGATCCAGGCTCAGCAGCAACCAACGGCACAGCTGCTGGTCCAGTGAGTGGTGACGATTGCACACCGCGGTCTGAGACATCTGGGTGATCAGCGCCTGGGTGTAGCGCAGCATGAGATGCATCACCGGTCCGGAACGGGAAAACTCCTGCTTGACCAGATCGGCGCGCAGCCGAAAACCCGACCCCGCGCTCTGAACCACGGCCCGGCTCGGGGTCGAACCACCGCCCATGAAAATCGAAATGCCGACCACCCCTTCGAATCCGACGACTGCAATTTCCGCCGAGGCGCCATCCTCTAGCACGTACAGCAGCGACACGATCGCATTTGTGGGGAAGTACACGTAAGGCATATTGCAACCCGACTCGTAGAGCACCGTGCCCAGCGGCAGTTCCACCGGCTCCAGATCGGGCAGCCATCTAAGCCATTCTGCTTTTGGAAGGGCCGCCAGCAATTGGTTCTGCAAGGCAACATGGGGTGAATTCAATGGGTCCTCCATTCATGGGTCAACTCGAAACGGGCGCCTTTCCAGCCAGCAGCGCCGCGAATGACAACAGACGATGGCTGATATCGCAGCAAAAGTCTGTTCGGTATCGTACATAGCGAGAGAGTTGACCGGCCGCAGCGTTCACCCAGAAGTTGGGGAATTGGCAAAACGCCGGGACGGCGGACCCGGGCCATGTCTGGCTGAAGCAGTGCATGAATGCGCCGCGATTACCGGAGCCTGCGAAACCATGGGCACAAAGCCTCAATCGCAGCTAAGTTCGCTGGCGCACAGATATTGTCGCCAACGTGCAGGACATTGGGCTTGCCTTTGTTCCGGCCGCTTCGCCCCCCTGCGAGGCGTGCCCCATGCAACTCGACCACCAGTGCAGACGCTGTATCTGGACCTGCCTGGAGATGAGAACAGATTTACCGCCGCAGCACACGCAGGCCACCCCGCGCTGCACGGCCTTTCATTTTTAGCCGCAGGAGCACGCCATGCGCCAAGACCCACTTACCACCCAATTACACAAAGCGCTGAGCGACGAACTGCAGAGCTACTTTCGCCCGGCCTTGGCGAACTGCCGTGTAATTTCCGGCCACCTGCGCCATGACCAGATGCCGGTGGAGCGGATGCAGCAGCTGGAATTGGATCTGCAGATATCGGATGCCGCAAATGTTCAGCGGGCCAACGCCGGCTTTTACCTGGCGTGACGGTCGTGTCCTGACCAGCGTGCGCCGGTTGCTGTTGTCTGAATCTGCGTCTCATGTGCGTTTGCGCACAGACCCAGAGCAGCACAATCATGGACAGTGAACCATGCAAACCGCAAACCGCGAAAAGTGCTGGCACAGCGCTTGTAAAGGGCCCATCGTCTCCAACCGACTGCTTCCATGCACTGCTACCCCGCTCCTGAAATCTGCGCCGACCTGCGCACCGGGAATGCGACGTTCCTGGCCAATGGCAGACCGCTCCATGGCACCAGCCCAGCGATGACGATCCGGGACATCGACATGCTGTTCCAGGCTGTCACAGAGCGGCTGCGACAGGCGGCTCGAAGCGACACAGCATCGCTGCCCTCGCTGGTGCTGGAGTGCACCGATGCACTTGACCAACTGCACGAAGCACTGATTGAACAATGTGAGGCGATCCGCTTCAACGTTCACCATGAATGAGACCGGCGGCGCCACCAGCTGCTGACGGGCCGCCACGCACACGGTTTTGGCCGAGACGTCCAGCAGATCACCGACGGCACAGGCTTGGAGAGCTACCTCGATCGATTCTTCCGCAAGCACATGGGCGTGCGCCCACCTCTCTACAGGCCGCCGCAGCTCGAGAGCCGGTTGCAGTTCCAGCGCTGATCAGATCCAGGACCTTTCGATAGACTCCCAGGCACACGCAGCCTTCTTCGTTCGAGGCTTATACCGTGTAGAGCAAGCCCGCGTCCAGCACCCCCACCAGCTCCACCGAAGGCTGGGCCAGCGCGAACTGCGCTGCGGCGTTCACCAGATCGCCCGTGTCGATCTGGCCGCTTTGCAGCTGCTGCACCAGCGGCTGCAACTGCTGCGCCGAACCCGCGCTGCCCGTGGCATGGGTCCACAGCCACTGCACGGTTTCCTGCGCCGTGAAGGCGTGGCCCTGCTGCGTCTGCACGAAGTCCATGGCAATCTCGCCCAGCGCCTGCACGCTCATGCCGGCATCCAGCGCCGCCAGGCCCGCGCCTGCCAGACCCTGGTGGCTGAGCGCGTCCGTGCCTAAGGTGACCGCCAGCAGCCCCGCCACCTGGCCGGCCGTGCCCTGGGTGTCGAGGGCGATGCTGACGTCCTTCAGGTGCAGACGCTCTATGCCCACCGACTCGGCCATGTTGCCGTCGATCAGCGAGGTGGCTTGCCAGCGATCGACGCCGGTGCGCTCCAGATGCACATCGGCGCGGTCGAGTTCGATGCGCAGTTCATCGAGGCCGGCCGTGCCCTGGTTGAGTTCGTGGATCACCTCCATGCGCACGATCTGCGCATTGCCCTGCAGGCCCGCGATCAATTCCTGGGCCGTCATGCCCGGGAACAGCGTGGGAGCCGCCTGCAGCACCACCTCGGCAACCTGCAGCGCCGTGAGCTTGCTGTTTTCCTGGGCCCAGGCGCCTTCCTCGGCCGTGGGCGCGCGGCCCAGCCAGCGCGTGGCGATATGCGCCACCGCGGCTTCGGCTTCGCTGTCGGCGATGTACAGCGCCGGGCCGCTGTCGAACTTCACCTGCTCCATGGACTTGAGACGATCGACTTCGCCTGTCGTGCGGTGGGTGAACACCAGGAACTGGCCGTCGGTGGCCAGCGTGTAGTCGGCCAGGCTGCCGGTCTGCAGCGCCGTGTCCAGCCCAGGCCGCCGTCGAGGCGGTCGTTGCCGCTGCCGCCCGACAGCGTGTCGTGGCCCGTGCCGCCAAAGACAATGTCGTTGCCGGCATCGCCAAACACCTGGTCGTTGCCGCCCAGGCTGCCGACGGTGTCGTTGCCGCCGCCGCCATGCAGGATGTCGTCGTCGGCACCGAGAACAATCCATTGGGCTGCAGCGTCGCCACTGGCCATGTTCTGGCCCGCGCCACCGATGATGCGTACCGCGCCCACCACAGCGATGAAGTCTATGTTGTCCACCTGGATCATGCTGCCGCTGGGCAGGGCCCGGGCGTCCAGGATGACGGCCTGTTTGCCGTCTGCCGTAACGCTGCTGCCGCTGATCACAAAGGGAGTATGAGGATCAAATCCGGCCCCGGGGGTTGCGGTGATCGTCTGGACCACCAGCGGCTCGTTGGGGTCCATGGTGGCGTAGAAGACCAGGCCATTGTTGGTCAGCTCCGGATCGCCTCCCACCACACGCTCGATGCGCAAACCCAGTTCAGCCAGCGCGGCATTGCCGCTCACCGCGTTCGGCAGACCCTGGGCCTGCAGCGCCACCCCCACCGGCACGCTGACCATCAGTATGGAGTGGCCGTCGCTGCCTTTGACCAGGGGAATGTCGGCCAGCCCGGGGTTGGGCGAGCTTGGGCTGTCCGGGCGCGTGGGCGTGACCACCGGAATGGTGATGATGGTGGTGCCGCCGTCGCCGGGAGTGGTGGTGACGGGCACGCCGTCGACCACCGGTGGGGGGGTCACAGGCGGGGTCACCGGCGGGGTGACAGGTGGCAGCGTCGGAGTCAGATTGGTCGCTGACATGCTTGCAAAGCTCTCGGCATCGTTGCCGGCCGCATCCTGGATGGCGTACTCTTCATTGCCTGCGCTGGGGTCGGTATAGGACACCGTGACCGCCTGGCCCGCCACCACGGCGGTGGTCAGTGTCAGCGTGACGGTCTTGGCCGCGGCGTCGACAGCTACGCCGGTGACGGCGTTGGCCGCCCCCCCCACCAACACCGCAAAGTCGCCGGGAACCGGTGTCTTGCCAGCATCCAGCGTCGTGGTTTCCGTATAGGTCAGCACCAGTTGCTTGCCATTGACGGCGGCGGTGTCCAGCGTGGGGGCAATGCTGTCCACCACGTAATTGTTGGAATCGGTGGTGCCAGCGCCGGCGTTGCCGGCCTGATCAACGACACCGGTGTTATCCAGCGTGATCAGATTGCTCGTGTCGGTGACATTGGCGCTGGGCGTGAACGTCGCTGTCCAGGTGATTCCGCCATCGATGGTGTCTAGTGCCGAGACTACGCCGTTGGCAACCGTCAGGTCCGCAGCGGTGAAACCGGCCACCGCTTCGTTGAAGGTAATTGTCACCAGCGAGGTTTCTCCCGCGGCAATAGCGGTGTCGGCAACGCTGATGGTTGCGGTGGGCCGTACGGTATCGACACCATAGTTGTTGGAGTCGGTGGTACCGAAACCAGCGTTGCCCGCGATGTTGATCAAGCCGGTATTGTCCAGCGTGATCACGTTGCTGGCATCGGAGATGTCACTGCTCGGTGTAAAGGTCGCTGTCCAGGTAACCCCACCGTCGGCGCTGCTCATGGTGCTGAGGGTGCCGTTGCTGACGGTCAGGTCCGAGTTGTCGAAACCGCTGACCGCCGAGTTGAAAGTCACGGTCACCGTTGATGTTTCGCCAATGCCGAGATTGCTGTCGGCAACCACGACTGTGGCTGTCGGCACGTTGGTATCGATCTGGTAGTTGTTGGAAGAGGTGGTGCCAAAACCGGCGTTGCCCGCCGCATCGACGACGCCGGTGTTGCTCAGCATGATGAGGTTGGACACATCGCTGACCCCGAGCGTCGGGGTGAAAGTGGCTGTCCACGTAAGGCCCCCATCACTGCTGCTGACTGCACTCAGCGTGCCATTGGCTGCGCTCAGGTCCGAGTTGTCGAAATCGCTGACCGCCTCGGAGAAGGTGATGGTTACCAGGGAGGTTTCGCCAACGCTCAGGGCCGTGTCAGCCACGACGATTGTGGCGGTGGGAGGCAGCGTGTCTATCGCATAGTTGTTCGATTCGGTGCTGCCTGTGCCGACGTTGCCCGCCCCGTCAGCGATACCGGTGTTGTTCAGGGTGATCAGGTTGGTGGCGTCGGTGATGCCGATACTCGGCGTCAATGTGGCGGTGTAGGTGATGTTGTCACTGGTGATCAGTCCGCTGAGGCTGCCAGTGGCGACGGTCATGTCCGCCAGGGTAAAACCTGTAACTGCCTCGCTGAAGGTGATGTCCACTCTCGAGGTTTCGCCCATTCTCAGAGCAGTATTGGCTACCTCGATGGTCGCTGTCGGACGCTGCGTGTCGATCGCATAGTTGTTTGAGCTAGTGGTACCAGAGCCGGAGTTGCCCGCCCCGTCAGCGATGCCGGTGTTATCCAGCGTGATCAGATTGGTCGTGTCGGTGACATCGACGCTGGGCGTGAAGGTCGCCGTCCAGCTGATGCCATCATTACTGGCCAGCCCGGTAACCGTGCCGTTGGCGACTGTCAGGTCGGCCGTGTCCATGCCGGTCACCGCCTCGCTGAAAGTGATGGTCACCAGCGAGGTCTCGCCAATGCGCAGCGCGTTATCTGCCACCACGATGGTCGCTGTCGGACGCTGCGTGTCGATCGCAAAGTTGTTCGAGTCGGTGGTGCCAGAGCCGGCGTTGCCGGCCTGATCCGCGACACCAGTGTTATCCAGCGTGATCAGATTGGTCGTGTCGGTGACATTA
Organism: Comamonas sp.; assembly: GCA_037968595.1. Classification (GTDB taxonomy): domain Bacteria; phylum Pseudomonadota; class Gammaproteobacteria; order Burkholderiales; family Burkholderiaceae_C; genus Comamonas. The sequence goes on along the minus strand of JBBKVU010000155.1, from coordinate 1,336 downwards.
ACGCTGGGCGTGAAGGTCGCCGTCCAAGTGAGGCCGCCACCATCGTCGGTCAGCCCCGTGACCGTGCCGTTGGCGACTGCCAGGTCGGCCGTGGTGAAGCCGGTCACCGCCTCACTGAAGGTGATGGTCACCAGCGAGGTTTCTCCGGCGCTCAGGGCCGTGTCCGCCACGACAATGCTGGCGGTGGGGCGCTGCGTGTCGATTGCATAGTTGTTCGAGTCGGTGGTGCCGGAGCCGGAGTTGCCCGCCCCGTCAGCGATGCCGGTGTTATCCAGCGTGATCAGATTGGTCGTGTCGGTGACATTGGCGGTGGGCGTGAGGGTCGCCGTCCAGGTGGTGCCGCCATCGCTGGTGCCCAGCCCGACGACCGTGCCGTTGACGACTGTCAAGTCGGCCGTGGTGAAGCCGGTCACCGCCTCACTGAAGGTGATGGTCACCAACGAGGTATCGCCTATCCTGAGCGCGGGATCGGTCACGTCGATGCTGGCGGTGGGACGCTGCGTGTCGATCGCATAGTTGTTCGAGTCGGTGGTACCAGAGCCGGCGTTGCCGGCCTGGTCCGCGACACCGGTGTTATCCAGCCTGATCAGATTGGTCGTGTCGGCGACATTGGCGGTGGGCGTGAAGGTCGCCGTCCAGGTGATGCCGCCATCGCTGGTGCCCAGCCCGGTAACCGTGCCGTTGGCGACTGTCAGGTCGGCCGTGTCCAAGCCGGTCACCGCCTCGCTGAAAGTGATGGTCACCAGCGAGGTCTCGCCAATACGCAGCGCGGTATCGGCCACCACGATGGAAGCAGTGGGTGCGACGGTGTCGTTGACCACGTAATTGTTCGAGGCGGTGGTGCCCACGCCGACATTACCGGCCAGGTCGGCAACGCCTGCGTTGTTCAACGTTATGACGTTGGTAGTGGCGGCGATGTTGCTGGCGGCGGTCAGGGTTGCGATCCAGGTGATGCCGTTATCGTTGCTTATGGGCTCAGTGAGCGTGCCGTTTTGCACCGTCAGGTCCGCCGCAGCAAGTCCGGTCACGGCCTCGGAAAAGGTGATGGTAACCTGCGACGTGCCACCGGAGTTCAGAGTGCTACTGGCCACCACGACGCTCGCGGTGGGCGGCGTAACGTCCACCACATAGTTGGTGTTGATGGTGCCGCCATCGCCGTAGACATTCGGCACCGAAGCCGGCGAAACGCCTGCCACGCCGGCACTTTGTCCTCCAATGCCGCTGCCGCCGACGTTGCCCGCCAACGATGCGAAGTTGGCAGCGGTAATCTGTATCGAACCCTTGTTCCAGATGGCGCCGACACCCACGCCGCCGGCGCCACCCGTTTGGCTATAAC
>JBBKVU010000154.1:0-3705 GCA_037968595.1 Comamonas sp. | reverse complement strand
AGGCTCAGCCGGCCCTGGAGCGCGCGCAGCGCCAGCGGCGGCAGGTCTGCGCGCAGCCGGGTTTCCACGGCGCTCAGCAGCAGATCGGTGGTGACCTTCTGGACTTCTCCGCGCTTTACGTCGACCCAGGCGCGCAGCGCGCCCCGGCCCTGGGAGACGCTGGCGCCCTGCAGGTCGATGTACTGTCCCAGCCGCGCGACATCGAGCTGGGAGAAATGCGCGTAGGCCTGGCCGGTCCAGCGCCGCCAGTTGCCCGCGTGGGCAGACAGCAGCGGCTGGCGGAACTGCGCGGACAGCGTGAAGCGCGCGCCCCATTCGGTGTCGGGCGTGGCATCGAGCCGCACCTGGTGGCGCCAGCCCTTGTTGCGCACCACGAAGTCGAGGTTCTTCAGCGTCAGCGGCGGGGCCTGGCGCAGTTCGTCGGTCCAGCGCAGCTGGCCACCGCGGACCGCGATCTCGGTCTGCGAGAACAGCCAGTCGGCCGCGGGGCTGTCGCCTTCGCTGGCCGCGGGCAGGGCCAGGCCCGCAATCCACAGCTGGCCCGCGCTGTCGCGCCGCGCCTCGAGCAGCGGCGCATCGATATAGAGCTGCTCCACGCCCAGGCGCAGCAGCGAGCGCGGCGACACCGCCAGCACCACCCGCGGCAACTCCAGCGCCGGCTGGCCGCGCGCATCGAGCAGCGCCACCTGGCCGAGTTCCATGACCGGCATCAGCCCTTCGCTGCGCGCCGTGATCGAACCTATGCGCACGGGTACCCCCAGGGTGCGCGCGGCCAGGCTTTCAAGCTGCGGACGGTACTCGCTGATTCGCGGCACAATGAATCCATGGAGCACCCCCCATCCGGTGGCAAGCAGCAGCCAGAAGGCCAGCAGCAGACCCAATGACCACCGCGCAACGCCGGCCATCCAGTGGAGCAGGCGTGAGGGGTGCGGTTGAGGTTCGATCATTGGTGGGCAGGTCAGTGCCAGGAATTATGACCCGCTGGGGCCGCAACGGTGCGGCATCCCGGGGGATCAGAGGGTTGGCAGCCGGTCCACCGTTATTCCTGTATTGCGCATGCAGACCGTTGACTATTCTCCTTCCGAGCTTGCCCCCGAGGCCCATTCCCGCCTTGCGCATTCCCGTTTTTACCAACGATTACACCGGCGTTATGCCGAGGAATTAGGGCTTTTCCCCCAGGGCGTGCCGCAGCGTGCGGGCATGGAACAGGCGCTTGACGCCTTGCTTGGTCAGGGGCATGACCTGTCGGCGGCGCTGCGCGTGCTGCGCCAGCTGGTGATGGAACGGCTGCTGCAGCTCGACTGCGCCCAGCAGGCGCCGCTGGCGGTGGTCACCCAGGCCGTGACCCAACTGGCCGAAGTGGCGCTGGACCGGGCCTGCAGCCAGGTGCGCGCCGATCTCGACAGCCGCCACGGCGCGCCCACCGGCCCCGAAGGCCAGCCGGTGCAGCTGTGGATCGTGGGCATGGGCAAGTTCGGCGCGCGCGAGCTCAATGTGTCCAGCGACATCGACCTGATCTATGTCTACGAGCACGAGGGCGAGACCGCGGGCCTGCCCGACGGCCGCGGGCGTCTGTCCAATCACGAATATTTCGGCCGCGCGGTCAAGGGCATCTATGCGCTGATCGGCGAAGTCACCGAGCACGGCTTCGTGTTCCGCGTCGACCTGGCGCTGCGCCCGAACGGCAATTCCGGCCCACCGGCAGTCTCGCTGGCCGCGCTCGAGGAGTATCTGCAGACCCAGGGCCGCGAATGGGAGCGCTTTGCCTGGCTCAAGAGCCGCGTGGTTGCGCCGCGCGACAGCCTGCGTTCGCCCGAAGTGCAGGCGCTGCGCGGCGTGGTGCTGCCGTTCGTGTTTCGCCGCTACCTCGACTACAGCGTGTTTGATGCGCTGCGTTCGCTGCACCGCCAGATCCGCGAGCATGCGGCCAAGCGCAGCGCCGGCCATCCCGGGCGCGCCAACGACGTCAAGCTCTCGCGCGGCGGCATACGCGAAATCGAGTTCACCGTGCAGCTGCTGCAGGTGGTGCGCGGCGGGCAGTTTCCCGAGCTGCGCTGCCGGCCCACGCTCGAAGCCCTGCAGCGCCTGGCGCGCTCGGGCCTGATGTCGGCCGAGACCGCCGAAGCGCTGGCCCAGGCCTATACCTTCCTGCGCCAGGTCGAGCACCGCATCCAATACCTCGACGATCAGCAGACCCATGTGCTGCCCACGCGCGACGACGATCTGCTGTGGATTGCCCAGACCATGGGCTATCCCGACTGCAGCCGCTTCCTGCACCAGCTTGACGCCCATCGCGAGCTGGTGGCCGAGGAGTTCGACACGCTGCTCGGCGGCAATGCGCCGCCGCAGTGCAGCAGCGGCCAGTGCAGCGGCCCGCGTTCGCTGACCGTGGCCACGCCCCAGGAAATCGAAGACCTGCTCACGCAGATGCCGCCTCAGCTGTCGGCGCGCGTCGCCGAATGGCGCGATCACCCGCGCGTCACCAGCCTGCGCGAGGAAACCCGCGCGCGGCTGTTCCGTCTGGTGCAGCGCACCGCGCAGTGGGTCGCCGACGGCAGTGTCGACGAGCAAGCGGCCGTGCGCCTGATCAACTGGCTGGAACCGCTGCTGCGGCGCGAAAGCTATCTGGCCTTGCTGCTCGAGCGTCCCGCTGTGCACGAGCGGCTGCTGCACCTGCTGGGCGCGGCGCGCTGGCCCGCGCGCTACCTGCTGCAGCACCCCGGCGTGATTGACGAGCTGGCCAGCGATGCCTTGCTGACCGACCGCTTCGTGGCCGCCGACTTCGAGCGCGAGCTGGCGCTGCGCCTGACCTCGCTGCAGACCACGGGTGAGGACGACGATGAAACCCTGCTCAACCTGCTGCGCCGCGCCCACCATGCGGAAATCTTCCGCACGCTGGCGCGCGATGTCGAAGGCCGGATCACGGTGGAGCAGGTGGCCGACGACCTGAGCGCGCTGGCCGACAGCGTGCTGCGCGTCACCGGCCAATGGTGCTGGTCGCGCCTCAAGGGCCGCCACCGCGACGAGCCGCAGTTCGGCATCATTGGCTACGGCAAGCTGGGCGGCAAGGAGCTGGGCTACGGCAGCGACCTCGACATCGTGTTTGTCTTCGACGACGACGACGAGCGCGCACCCGAGGTCTACGCCGCGTTTGTGCGCAAGCTGATCAACTGGCTCACGGTGAAGACCGGCGAAGGCGACCTGTTCGAGATCGACACCGCGCTGCGCCCCAACGGCAGTTCCGGCCTGCTGGTCACGGGTTTCGACGCCTACGCCAAGTACCAGCAGCAGCGCGGCAGCAACACCGCCTGGACCTGGGAACACCAGGCCATGACGCGGGCGCGCTTCGTGCTGGGCAGCGAATCCCTGCGCAAGCGCTTTGACGCGGTGCGCGAGGCCGTGATTTCCGCGCCGCGCAACCCCGAACTGCTGCGTGCCGAAATCGTTGCCATGCGTGCGCGCGTGCGCGCCGCCCACCCGGTACGCGGCCAGCTGTTTGACGTCAAGCACAGCCCGGGGGGCATGGTTGATGCCGAGTTCGCGGTGCAGTATCTGGTGCTGCTGTGCTCGCGCGAGCACCCGCAGCTGCTGATCAACATCGGCAACATCACACTGCTGCGTCACGCCGAGGCTGCGGGCCTGCTGCCGCCTGGCGTCGGCCTGGCCGCGGCCGATGCCTACCGCGCGCTGCGCCGCATCCAGCAC
>JBBKVU010000153.1:0-3856 GCA_037968595.1 Comamonas sp. | reverse complement strand
CTGCGCCTGGGGCCAGTGGCCGTGGCCCGAAGCCGGGTTCACATGGCCCTGGGGCCCGAGTTCGACCAGCGCGCTGCCCCAGTTGCCGGCAAACGCGCGCGCGCGCGCCAGCCGGGTCAGGGGGTCGTTGCTGCTGGCCGCGACCAGGCTGGGGAAAGGCAGGGGTGCGCGCGGCACGGGCAGCCAGCCATGGTGCTGCAGCAGGTCCACGCCGGGATAGCCTTCGGGCATGGGCGTCTCCAGATCGGCGGGAGCGACCAGCAAGGCGGCGCGGACGCGATGCAGGTCTTCAGGCGCGGCCTGCCGCGCCCAGTGCGCGACCATCATGCAGCCGGCGCTGTGCGCGACCAGCACCACCGGGCCGGCCATCCCGGCCAGCGCCGCGGTGATGGCGGCGACCCGCGTCGCGCAGCCAAGCTTGTCGTGCTCCAGCGGCGCAACAATGTGCGCCCCGGGCAGCTCGGCGGCGAGCAGCGTCTGCCAATGCGTTGCCACATGGTCGCGCAGGCCGGGAATGATCAGATATGTCGGGGCGATGGACATGGCGGCCTCAGAAAGTGCTGTCGCCGATGATGGCCGTGCGCTCCATCTTGCGATGGCTGGGCGGGTAGTCCATGACGGCGTAGTGCTGGGTGGAGCGGTTGTCCCAGAAGGCGATGCTGTTGGGCCGCCAGCGAAAACGCACCTGGTATTCGGGAATGCTGGCCTGGCTCACAAGGTAGCCCAGCAGCTGCGCCGCGCCCGGCGCCTTGTCGAGGCCACAGCGCACATTGGCCGGCGTGTTGTAGTTGGTGAAGTGGGTGGTGAAACTGCCGTTGACAAACAGGATCTTCTCGCCGGTCTCGGGGTGGATGCGCACCACCGGATGCTCGGCATCGGGGTACCGGGCCTTGAGCGCCAGGCGGTTTTCCAGCGGCATGGCGGCGCCGAAGCTGGCTTCTATGCTGTGGCGCGCGCGCAGCGGGGCGATCTTCGACTTGATGTCCTCGGGCAGCTGTTCGTAGGCTTCGACCATGTTGACCCACATGGTGTCGCCGCCTACCGGCGGGCATTCGAGGCAGCGCAGCACGCAGCCCATGGGCGGCTGCTCGCGCCAGGTGGCGTCGGTATGCCAGGAGTTCTCGTGGCGGTCCTGCGGACTGTCGGGCGTCTTGAAGATCTGCACCAGGCCGCGGTGCTCGGGATGGCTGCCGACCACGGGGTGGTCCTCGAGCTCGCCAAAGCGCCGCGCAAACGCCACATGCTGGGCGCGCGTGATGTCCTGGTCGCGAAAGAAGATCACGCGGTGGCGCAGCAGCAGCGCGCGGATCTCGGCCAGCAGTCCATCGTCTTCGGCGGCCGCGCCGATATCGACATCACCGAGCTCGGCGCCTATCGTGCAGGTCAGCGGACTCACCTTGATGGACCGGGTCAGCGAGGCGGCGCGCACCAGCGCGGGGGCAGCTGCAAGGGCGTTCATAATATTTGTCTCCCACTTAGAATGGATCGATGACTTCAGTGTGTGAATTTTTTGCCCATTGCGCTTGTCATTACGTGACTGATGTTTGGCATTTCACGCCAAGGACCTGATGCCGATGACGTCTCTTGTTCGTGCCGCCTGCCTGACCAACTACCGTGAAGTCGCCCAGGCCTCGGGGCTGGATCCGGTGCGCATGCTGCTGGACGCTGATCTGAGCCCCAGCGTGCTCGATGAGCCCGACCTGATGATCCCGGTGGAGCGCGTGGGACGGCTGCTGCAGGCCTCGGCCACGTTGTCGGGCAACGAGAGCTTCGGCCTGTGCATGGCGCGCTCGCGCCTGCTGTCCAATCTGGGCGCGGTGGGTCTGCTGATGCGAGACCAGCAAAGCCTGCGCGATTCGCTCAAGCTGCTGATGCGCTATCAGGCGTTCCTGAACGGCGCGCTCACGCTGTCCATTGAGGAAAGCGGCAACACGGTGGTGATCCGCGAATTGCTGATGGCGGGCAGCACCCACCAGCCCACGCGCCAGCGCGTCGAGCTGGCCCTGGGCGTGATGGTGCGCCTGATCCGTCAGCTGATAGGCCGCGACTGGCAGCCGCGGCGCGTGTGCTTCGAGCATTCGGCGCCGCGTGACCTGAGCGTGCATAGCCAGCTGCTGGGCCGGAATGTGGAGTTCGATTTCGAGTTCAACTGCATCGTCTGCACCCGCAGCGATCTCGATACGCGCAACGAGTTTGCCGATCCGGCCATGGTCCGCTATGCCCAGCAGCTGCTCGATGCCCTGCTCAAGCCCAGCGATGAAACCATGCTCGATGAAGTGCGGCGCACGATCTTCCTGCTGCTGCCCAGCGGCCGCTGCAGCATGGAGCAGGTCAGCGAGCACCTGGGCCTGGTGCCGCGCACGCTGCAGCGGCGGTTGACCGAAAAGGGCCAGAGCTTCTCGGCGGTGATGAACGCCATCCGCAAGGAGCAGGCCAGCCGCTATGTCGTTGACGGCAGCCGCTCGCTGCGGGAAGTCGCGCAGCTGCTGGGCTTCACCGCGCCCAGCAGCTTCTCGCGCTGGTACCAGCTGCAATTCGGCAGCAGTGCCAAGGAAAGCCGGGCCCAGGCGCTGGCCGCCCAGCGCGTGCCCGCGCACGGCTAGGCGCGTGCGAGCGCATTGGCATCTACTGCGGCGTGGTCGGCATCTTGAGCCTGAGCAGTATCTGGCGGTTTTGCTCCACGGTGTCGGTCATCTGCTTTTGCAACTCCGCGAATGTGCTTTCCCTGGGCTGGTCATAGCCCTGGGCGGCCATCAACTCGCGGAACTTCGGCGCGCGCATGACTTTTTCCATTTCGCGGCGAATGCGCTCGCCCAGGGCCGGCGGCGTGCTGCTCAGCATGAACAGGCCGACGCTGGCATCGGGCATCACCAGGTCGGGCATGCCCAGTTCCGCGAAGCTGGGCACCTCGGGCAGGTGGGGCGAGCGCGTGGCCGAGACAATGCCCAGGCCCTTGATCTTGCCGGCCTTGACCAGCGGCGCGACGTTGCTCAGCACGTCAAAGGTCAGCTGCACCTGGCCGCCCATCAAATCCACCAGCACCGGCGCCGAGCCCTTGTAGGGAACGACCAGGATGTTGCGGCCGCTTTTCTCGCTCAGCAGATCGCCCAGCAGGTTGGAGCGCGTGCCGGTGCTCATGTTGGCCACGCTGACCGTGTTCCGGTTGCGCCGCGCATGCTCCAGGATGTCCTGCGGCTTGCTGGGCGCGAAGCTGTTGCTGGCCACCAGCACATGGACCATGCTGGCCACATCGGCTACATAGGTGAAGGTCTTGTGCGGATCGAAGGGCGTCCTGACCGAGAACGGGAAATCGGTCCAGACGCTGGAGGGCGCGACCATCAGGGTATGGCCGTCGGCGGGCGCGCCCATCAGCGCCCGCTCGGCGATCACGGCCGAGCCGCCGGGCTTGTTGTCGATGATCACCGGTTGACCGAGGTTGACGCGCAGCTGCTCGCCGACCAGACGCGCCACCCCGTCGGTGATCGCGCCCGGGGGCGCGGGAACGATGATGCGTATCGGCTTGCTCGGCCATTCCTGGGCCGATGCAAAAGGCAGGGCCAGGACCGAGGAAAGCACGGCCATGGCAAGAGCGGGGAAGCGCAAGAATGGAGTTTTCATGGTGGTTCAGCGGGAAGTGCGGGGCGGGTTGAAGGGGCCAGGCGCGCAACATGCGCCGGCCTGGGCGGTGGCAACAGCGGTTTCATGATCGCGGCGCCCGGTCCGCCGCACTTGACGCTTGGTGTCGCCGACTTCGCATTTCGTGACGCCCACCCCCCGCGAAAACCCCAGGCGGGGCCGCGCCTGCGCCCGGGAATGGCGCACTGTTTTGTTGCGCGCTAAGCTGAGATACTGGCTG
>JBBKVU010000152.1:0-2878 GCA_037968595.1 Comamonas sp. | reverse complement strand
GCGCCCGGCGCTGAATGCGCGGCGCGCGCGCCCAGGCACGCGCCAGCCAGGGGCGCAGCAGCTGCACCACGAACACCAGCGCGCAGGCCCAGGCCACGGTGGACCAATGCGGCACGATCACCGTGCGCGCGCCGGCGCGCTCCAGGTGCAGGCCGAAGATGGGAATGGTGACCAGCGCCGTGAGCACGGCGGCGATGACTGCGTCGCGCAGGTTGTGCATCAGCGCGGCGCGCACGGGAACCTCAGAATGGGTCAGCGTTGCCATCAGCCCTTCTCCACGTCGTTGGTATATGGCCCATGAAACTGGCGTGTCGCAGCATGGGGGCACCGAGCAAGGGCCGTCCCGCAGCGAGGGTGCCGTCCCCCTCCACCGAAGGATGAGAGGGGGAAGCCGCGTGAGCGGCTCAGGGGGTGTTTCATGTTCAGACTTTCTCCACCTCAGGTTTGCCCAGCAGCCCTGTGGGTCGTACCAACAGGATCAGCACCAGCAGCGTGAACGCCACGATGTCCTTGTATTCGGAGGAGATGTAGGCCGCGGCCAGCGTCTCGGCCACGCCGAGCAGCACGCCGCCGAGCATGGCGCCGGGAATGCTGCCTATGCCGCCGAGCACGGCCGCGGTGAAGGCCTTGATGCCGGCCAGAAAGCCGATGAAGGGGTTGAGCTTGCCCACGGCCAGCGCAATCAGCACGCCTCCCACGGCGGCCAGCACCGCGCCCAGGATGAAGGTGAACGAGATCACGCGGTGGGTGTTGATGCCCAGCAGGTTGGCCATGTGCATGTCCTGCGCGCAGGCACGCGAGGCGCGGCCCATGCGCGAATGGCGGATGTAGAGCGTGAGCAGCACCATCAGCACCACGGCCACCACGATGATCATGATGCGCGTGTAGGGAATGAAGATCTCGAAGCTGCCGTCGGCGCCGCCGAACTGCAGCGCCCCGGGCAGCAGCGAAGGCACGGCCATGTCGCGCGCGCCTTGGCCCAGCGCCACCCAGTTCTGCAGGAAGATCGACATGCCTATGGCCGAGATCAGCGCCACCAGCCGCGGGCTGTTGCGCACCGGCTTGTAGGCCACCTGTTCGACGACGTAACCGTAGACGCCGGTGATGATGGCCGCAACCACCAGCATCAGGCCTATGACCAGCCAGATCGGCACGCCGCCCTGGGTGCCCACGGCCGACAGCGTGACCAGGCCCACATAGGCACCGATCATGTAGATGTCGCCATGCGCGAAATTGATCATGCCGATGATGCCGTAGACCATGGTGTAGCCAATGGCGATCAGCGCATAGATCGCCCCCAGCGAGAGCCCGTTGAACAGTTGCTGCAGCAACTGGGGCAGGAAATCGTTCATCGGACACCACCTTCCGGCACAAATGACAGTCTGCACCGGGGGGGTAGCCCCCGGTGGTCGAGGCTAAGCCTTACTTGGCGGCCACGGTCTTGCTGCCGTCCTTGTGCCACTCGAAGACCTGGAAGTCAAAGGCCTTGAGGTCACCCTGCTTGTTCCAGCCCACGCTGCCCAGCGCGGTCTCGAAGTTCGTTTTGTGCAGATGCTCCGCGACCTTGGCAGGGTTGTCGCCCACGGCCTTGATGCTTTCGAGCAGCACCTGCACGGCGGCATACGAGGTCAGCTGGAACGCTCCCGACGGGTTGCGCTTCTGGTCCTTGAAGGCCTTGACCACGGCGGCGTTCTTGGGGTTGGCCGCGAAGTCGGCGGGCAGGGTCACGAGCATGCCTTCGACGGCATTGCCCGCAATGGCGTTGACTTCGGGATTGCCCACGCCTTCGGGGCCCATCATGCGCACCTTGAGGCCCTGCTCGGCGGCCTGGCGCAGCAGCAGTCCCATTTCGGGGTGGTAGCCGCCGTAGTAGACGAAGTCCACGCCGTTGCTCTTGAGCTTGGTGATCACCGCCGAGTAGTCGCTGTCGCCGGCGTTGATGCCTTCGAACAGCGCGACATTGATGCCGGCTTTCTTCAGGCCGTCGCGCACCGAGGTGGCAATGCCCTGGCCGTAGGACTGCTTGTCGTGCACCACCGCCACCTTCTTGGGCTTGGCCTTCTCGATGATGAATTTCGCCGCCGAAGGGCCTTGCTGGTCATCGCGGCCTATGGTGCGGAAAATGAAGTTGAAGTTCTTGCCGTCGGTCAGCGCGGGCGAGGTGGCCGAGGGGGTGACAACCACCACGCCTTCGTTGTTGTAGATGGGCGCGGCGGCAATCGCCGCACCCGAGCACACCGGGCCGACCACATAGCCGATCTTGGCGTTGACCACGCGGTTGGCGGCCACCGGGCCCTGCTTGGGCTCGCAGGCGTCGTCGACGGGAACCAGCTCGATCTTCTTGCCCTGGATGCCGCCCGCGGCATTGGCCATCTCGACGGCCGTGGAAGCACCTTCCTTGACCATGTCGCCATACTGGGTCAATGCCCCCGTGGTCGGAATGACCATGGCAATGCGGATGTTCTGCGCATGGGCCGCAGGCAGCAGGCCCGCGGCGACCAGACCCGCAGCGGCGACCAGAACAGACAGGCGAAACGGTTTTTGCATGGCGATCTCCTTGAATGGCGTATAGGAGTGCCAGCTTATGCGTGCCCGCAAAGCCTGCAATAGGGTATTTGCCAGGGGATGGGCTGTGGCGCAGGCGGCTCAGGGTAATCCGTAGGCCGCGCGTTTGTTTCAGGCCGTCTCAGAAAGGCGCGGGCAGATCGAATTCGCGCCAGTCGCCGGCCTGCGGGTGGGCCAGGCCCAGCTGCCGGGCATGCAGCAGCAGACGCGGCGCCGCCGCTGCAATGTCCGCGCTGGCGTAAAGCGCATCGCCCACAATGGGGTGGCCCAGATGGGCCAGATGCACGCGCAGCTGGTGGGTGCGGCCGGTGAT
>JBBKVU010000151.1:0-5739 GCA_037968595.1 Comamonas sp. | reverse complement strand
CTCAACCGCCGCGGCATTGCGGCCGCGCGCGGCGGGGAATGGACGCATGGCCAGGTGCAAAGAATGCTGAACCGGCTGGCGGCAGGGCGCTGAGTCCGCGCTGCGCCCGAGCGAAGTCGCACTTCGACAAGCTCGGTGCGAACGGAGTTTGACCGTTCGTCCAGAACCTGCCTCGCCGGACCGCTCAAGCCTGGGCCGCCTCGCCGCCTTCAGGCTCGCTCAGCACCGGGCACTGCCACTCGAGCAGCTCCGCCAGGCGCTGCACCACCCAGCCGGCTTCGGCGGCGTTGAGCAGGCTGTCGTCGGCGCGCAGGCCCGCATGCATTCCCAGCAGCACGCCGGCCTCGGAAGGCGCTTCGCGGTGATACAGGATCTGGGCCTGCTCGACCAGATGGCTGGCCAAGTCTTCGCACAGTTCATAGCGCGCCAGCACCTGGGCAATGGGCGTGCGCAGGCGCCCGCCGCGGTCGGCGTAGAGCGCTGCAAAGCTAGGCGCGACGGTCAATTGATTGCCTTCTGACATGGCTCAATCCGGCGTGAAATTCTTCTCGAAGTGGATGGCGTCGTCCACCTGCTCGAAGGTTGCAAGCTGCCCCATCTTCATGTCCTTGATGCGGCAGGCGGCAAACAGGCTGTACTTGCCCTTGAAGTCGAAACTCGGCAGATCGATCAGCGCGTAGGGGTAGGGCACGAAGACTTCGTACTCGAAGACCACGCGATGTTCGTTGCGCGGCGACGGGAAAAGCTTGTAGTGGCTGGTGGTGATTGCGAGAGAGGCCATGGTCTGAAGGTTACAGTGCAGGTCAATGCTAACGAAAAACGCATTGCCGTTTTGACTATGAGAGGGCGCCATGGCGCACAACAAGAATGAATGGGCCAACAAAGTGTTTGGCCTGATACGCGCCGGCAATGCCGGCGCAGCTTCCGCGCAGATCAAGGTGGCGCCCACCGTGGGTGATCTCCAGCGTCTGCAGGCCCTGGTGGTCGGCTTGCCGAACACCAAGGAGAACCGCCAGCTGGCCACCGTGGTGGAAGAGGAACTGGCGCTATTGTCGGCCCCGCGGCTGCACCGTGCGCCATGAAGGATATGGGCGCTGATGGCCACACGGTGCATATCGCCGTGCAGCCCCAGGATTTCGACGCCAGCGCCGAGCTGGCCGCGCTGCGTGCCGCCGATGCGCGCGTGGGCGCCGTATGCTGCTTCGTGGGTTGCGTGCGCGACCGCAATGACGGCGACGCCGTGGCATCGATGGAGCTTGAACACTATCCCGGCATGACCGAGCAGTCGATTGCGGCCATCGCCGATCAGGCCATTGCGCGCTTCGGTATCTTTGGCGCGCGCGTTATCCACCGCGTCGGCCTGCTCCAGCCCCTGGACCAGATCGTGTTCGTGGCCGTGAGCGCGGCCCACCGCGGTGCCTCGTTCCAGGCCTGCGAGTTCATCATGGACTATCTCAAGACCCAGGCGCCGTTCTGGAAAAAGGAACAGACGCCCCAGGGTGCGCGCTGGGTCGATGCGCGCAGCGCCGACGACGCCGCGCTGGCGCGCTGGGCGGGTGCGGCCGACGGCGGCTGAACCGTCTCGGTGGGTTGCGGTCGCGCCCTTGTCTGGCAGCTCGATGGCGGGGTTCTGGCTTGAAATGGGGGGCATAGCCCCCACTTGTGCATCAATTCGGAGGTATTTCAGCCATGCGTATTGACAAACTGACGACAAAATTCCAAGAAGCCCTGTCTGAAGCCCAGACGCTAGCGCTGGGCAGCGACCATTCCAACATCGACCCCTTGCATCTGCTGCTGGCCTTGCTGCAGCAGGATGACGGCCCGCGCTCGCTGCTGCAGCGTGCGGGCGCCAATGTCAGCGCCTTGCAGGCCGCGACGCAAAAGGCCGTTCACGACCTGCCCAAGGTGCAGGTGCAGGACCAGGTGCAGGTTGGCTCCGACCTCGCCCGGCTGCTGCAGGCCACCGAGAAGGAAGCCCTCAAGCGTGGCGATCAGTTCATCGCCAGTGAGCTGTTCCTGCTGGCGCTGACCGAAAGCAACACCCGCGCTGGCCAGCTGCTCAAGGAGCACGGACTTTCACGCAAGAGCCTGGAGTCGGCCATCGAGGCCGTGCGCGGCGGCAACAGCGTGGACAGCGCCGAAGCCGAAGGCCAGCGCGAAGCGCTGAAGAAATACACGCTTGACCTGACCGAGCGCGCGCGCAGCGGCAAGCTCGACCCGGTGATCGGCCGCGACGAGGAAATCCGCCGCGCCATCCAGGTGCTGCAGCGTCGCACCAAGAACAACCCGGTGCTGATCGGCGAACCCGGCGTGGGCAAGACGGCCATTGTCGAAGGCCTGGCGCAGCGCATCCTGGCCGGCGAAGTGCCCGAAAGCCTCAAGAACAAGCGCGTGCTGTCGCTCGACATGGCAGGCCTGCTGGCGGGCGCCAAGTACCGCGGCGATTTCGAGGAACGACTCAAGGCCGTGCTCAAGGAGCTCAGCCAGGAAGAAGGCCGGGTCATCCTGTTCATCGACGAGATCCACACCATGGTCGGCGCCGGCAAGGCCGACGGTGCCATGGATGCCGGCAACATGCTCAAGCCCGCGCTGGCACGTGGCGAACTGCACTGCATTGGCGCGACCACGCTCGATGAATACCGCAAGTACATCGAGAAGGATGCCGCGCTCGAGCGCCGCTTCCAGAAGGTGCTGGTCAACGAGCCCAGCGTCGAGGACACCATTGCCATCCTGCGCGGCCTGCAGGTCAAGTACGAAGCCCACCATGGCGTGGACATCACCGACCCGGCGATTGTCGCCGCGGCCGAGCTGAGCCATCGCTACATCACCGACCGCTTCCTGCCCGACAAGGCCATCGACCTGATCGACGAGGCTGCGGCCAAGATCAAGATTGAAATCGATTCCAAGCCCGAAGTGCTCGACCGGCTCGACCGGCGCATGATCCAGCTCAAGATCGAGCGCGAAGCGATGAAGAAGGAAAAGGACGAGGCCTCGCAAAAGCGCCTGTCGCTGATCGAGGAAGAACTGGTCAGCCTGGAGCGCGAGTACGCCGATCTCGAAGACATCTGGAAAAGCGAGAAAGCCAGCGCCCAGGGTTCGGAGCAGATCCGCAAGGACGTCGACCAGATCCGCATCCAGATCGAGGAACTCAAGCGCAAGGGCGATTTCAACAAGGTCGCCGAGCTGCAATACGGCAAGCTGCCTGCGCTCGAGCAGCAGCTGAAGGAGGCCCAGGAGCATGAGGACGGCGTGGGGGCAAATGGTGCGCCCGCGCACCGGCTGCTGCGCACCCAGGTGGGCGCCGAGGAAATTGCCGAAGTCGTGAGCCGCGCCACGGGCATTCCCGTGGCCAAGATGATGCAGGGCGAGAAGGACAAGCTGCTGCAGATGGAAGACAAGCTGCACGAGCGCGTGGTCGGCCAGGATGAGGCCATTGCCGCCGTCGCCAATGCGATCCGGCGCTCGCGCTCGGGCCTGTCCGATCCCAACCGCCCCACCGGTTCGTTCCTGTTCCTCGGCCCCACGGGCGTGGGCAAGACCGAGCTGTGCAAGGCGCTGGCCGGCTTCCTGTTTGACAGCGAAGACCATCTGATCCGCGTCGACATGAGCGAATTCATGGAGAAGCATTCGGTCGCGCGGCTGATCGGCGCGCCACCGGGCTATGTGGGCTACGAGGAAGGCGGCTACCTGACGGAAGCCGTGCGCCGCAAGCCCTACAGCGTGCTGCTGCTCGATGAGGTGGAAAAAGCCCATCCCGACGTGTTCAACGTGCTGCTGCAGGTGCTCGACGATGGCCGCCTCACGGACGGCCAGGGTCGCACCGTGGATTTCAAGAACACCGTCATCGTCATGACCAGCAATATCGGCTCGTCGCTGATACAGGCCATGGTGGGTGAGGATGCCAGCGACATCAAGGATGCGGTGTGGGGGGAACTAAAAAACCATTTCCGACCCGAATTCCTTAACCGCATCGACGAAACTGTGGTCTTCCATGCGCTGGATGCGAAAAATATCGCGTCGATTGCACGGATACAGCTGCAACTGCTCGAGAAGCGTCTGGCGAAAATGGATCTCACGCTCGAGGTCTCGCCCCAGGCTGTGGACGAGCTGGCCAAGGTCGGCTTCGATCCGGTGTTCGGTGCGCGCCCGCTCAAGAGGGCAATACAGCAGCGCATCGAGAATCCGCTGTCGCGCTTGCTGCTGGAAGGGCGCTTCCCGCCCAAGAGCGTGATTTCGGTGCAGGTCGATCCGGTACTGGAGCCGGGCGTATTCCAATTTACATTGCCTGACCGGGAGTAATTCTTCTGGTCAGCGAGAAAGGGGTCTCACTTTGAATGAATTCATGACTCTGGTGGTTCGCTGGTCGGTGCGCATTTTCCTGCTCATCGCCGCAACCGTGTTCTTCCTCAGCCTGTTGGCTGCGGCCAGCCTGCTGGCGCTGGTCTGGGGCGCACGTGCGCTCTGGGCCAAGCTCACCGGCCGGCCGGTCATGCCTTGGGTCATGGGTGTCAATCCGGGTGCGGCCTGGAGTACGGTTTACCGTTCGCGCACGGTCTGGACAGGTCAGGGCGCTGCGGCACCTGCGGCTGACAGCGCGGCCGACAGCCTGCGCCATCGTGGTGGCATTCTGCGCGGCAACGACGAAGTCGTTGACGTGCAGCCGCGCGAAATCAGGAACAGCCCCTGAGCCGCTGAACCGGCTTGGGTCGCCTCGGCTGCCCATGCGCGGCCCTTGCCCGCTGCGCCCAAGCTTGGAGCGCAGGGAGGATGTCTTTGGCTATTGTTTTTGTGAGCGCGCATTTTGATGACCCCTGCCGATCTCCATCGTTTGTTTGAGGTCCAGCACCAGGCCAGCCGTACCCAGGTCGAGGTGCCATTGCTGCTGCGGCGCGAGCGCTTGCTGCGCATCCGCAAGATGCTTGACGAACATGGGGCGGTGCTGGCCGCCGCGGTGCAGGCCGATTTCGGCATGCGCTCGCCGCGTCTGACCGAAGTGGCCGATTTCTTCGTGCTGCGCAACCTGCTCAACCAGTGCCTGCGCAAGCTTTCGCGCTGGATGCGTCCGCAGAAGGTGCGCACGCCTTTGTTTCTGCTGCCGGCGCGCGCGCGCATAGAGCGCCAGCCGCTGGGCGTGGTGGGCGTGATCTCGCCCTGGAACTACCCGGTGCAGCTCGCGCTGGCGCCGGCCATCACGGCGCTGGCCGCGGGCAACCGCGTGATGCTCAAGCCCAGCGAACTGACGCCGCATACCTCGGCCCAACTCGCGGCGCTGGTCGAGCAGTTCTTTGCGCCCGACGAGTTCTGCGTGGTGCAGGGCGATGCCAGCATTGCCACGCAGTTTTCCGGCCTGCCGTTCGACCACCTGGTGTTCACCGGTTCCACGGCCGTGGGGCGGCGCGTGGCCCAGGCGGCGGCAGTTCATCTGACGCCCACCACGCTGGAGCTGGGCGGCAAGTCTCCGTGCCTGATTGCCCAGGATTGCGATCTTGCCGATGCCGCGCTGAAGATCGCCCATGGCAAGCTGCTCAACGCGGGCCAGACCTGCATTGCGCCCGACTATGTGCTGCTGCCGCGCGGGCGAGAGCAGGCGTTTGCCCAGGCCTACCGCGCTGCCGTGGCACGGCTTTACCCGACCATCATCGGCAATCCCGATTACGCTTCCATCCTGACCAAGCGCCACCTGGCGCGCCTGCGCCAGATGCTGCGCCAGGCGCAGTCGCTGGGCGCGCGCATCGATGT
>JBBKVU010000150.1:0-17144 GCA_037968595.1 Comamonas sp. | reverse complement strand
CGTGCAGGCCGCCGGGGCGAAACGCCAGGCCCGCGGCGACGTTGTCGCGGCAGCTCATGCCACCGAGCACGCGCACCAGTTGAAAGGTGCGCGCCACGCCCAGGCGCGCGATCTGGTGGCTGGCCAGGCCGCTGATGGTGCGGCCGTCAAAGCGCACTTCACCGGCGTTCAGCGGCAAGGCGCCCGATACCAGGTTCATGGCCGTGGTCTTGCCCGAGCCGTTGGGGCCGAGCAGGCCCACAACTTCGCCCGCATGCACGTCAAACGACAGATCGTTGACCGCGACCAGGCCGCCAAAGCGCTTGCTCAGGCCCTTGAGTTCCAGCAGCGGCTTCATTTTCCACCTCCGTGGTGCTTGCGCCGGCGCAGCCAGCCCGATATGCCGTTGGGCACGGCGTAGACGATGACCATGAACACCAGCCCGACAAGAATGGCGAAATGGTTGGGGAAATTCGCCGACAGGAACTCGAACAGCAGCACCAGCGGCACGGCGCCCAGCAGCGGCCCGAACAGCGTGCCCGCGCCGCCAAGCAAGGCCATGATCAGCGTCTGGAACGAGATTGCCGGCGCAAACGCTATCGTCGGATCGAGGTAGGTCCAGCGCGGCGCCATGATGGCTCCGGCCACGGTCATGAAGGCCGCGCTCAGCGTGAACAGCAGCACCTTGACGCGCGTGGTGTTGATGCCCACGTGCACCGCCACGGTCTCGTCCTCGCCGATCACGCGCAGCGCCAGGCCCAGCCGCGTGCGCGCTATCCAGGCGCGCAGGCCCAGCACCAGCGCCAGCAGCACCAGCAGCTGCCAGTAGATGTCCTGGGCCGTGATGTCGACAAACACATAGCGGCCCAGGTCCTTGGTGATGTTGACTTCGTACCAGGTCACGAGCTGCTTGGTCAGCTCGGCCAGGCCGAAGCTGAAGATCACGAAGTACACGCCCGACAGCCGCAGCGTCGCCAGGCCCACGACCAGCGCCATCGCCACGCCCACGCCCAGGGCGATCAGCAGCACCGCGGCCCATGGCAGCGATTCGCCGAACACCGCCGTGGTGTAGGCCCCGACGCCGAAGAACGCCACGGTGGCCAGCGAGACATAGCGCGTAGGCCCCGAGAACAGCGCCCAGGCCGAGGCCAGCACGCTGTACATCAGCACGCTGATCAACAGCGACAGGTAGTAGTCGTTGTGCATCCACTGGGGCACCGTGGCCAGACCGGCCAGGGCGAGGGCGCCCGCGCCCCATGCCATTGCATCGCGGCGGCTCATCGTGCGCCCTTTCCAAACAGGCCCGTGGGGCGCAGCAGCAGCACGCCGAGAAACAGCGCGTAGTTGACGGCCAGCGTCAGCCCCGGGTCGATGAAGGTCGCGACCAGCGTTTCGGCAAAGCCCAGCATCATTCCCGCGAGCAGGCAGCCCATCAGGTTGCCGACGCCGCCCATGATCACGACGATCAGCGCCTTCATCGCGAACATGGTTCCCATGGCCGCGGAAAACGGCAGGAACATGCTGACCAGCACGCCCGAGGCCGCGACCATCGCGCCGCCCAGGCCGAAGGCCAGCGCCGCGGTGAAGCGCACGTCGATGCCGACCAGCGGCGCAAAGCGTGGCGCGACCGAGACGGCGCGCACCACCGTGCCCATGCGCGTGCGCGTCAGCAGCAGGTACAGGCCCAGGCCCAGCGCGATCGCCACGCCCAGCACCAGCAGCCGGTTGGCCGCGACCGTGCTGCCCAGGATCTGCACCGGCGTCGAGAGATAGGTGTAGCTGTGATAGTTGCCGCCGAACGCGACCATCATGATGCCCTGCACGACAAACATCAGGCCGAAGGTCGCGAGAATGGAGTCGACTTCGAGCGCCGGCCCCGCGCCCGTGCGCCGCACCAGCGGCGTGAGCAGCAGTTGATAGACCAGCCACTGCACGATGAAGCCCAGGGGCAGCACCAGCAGCAGCATCAGAAGAGGGGACAGCCCCCAGGCGGTCACGCCCAGGTAGGCCAGGAAGGCCGGCGCGATCAGGAACTCGCCATAGGAGAGGTTCATGATGCGCGCCACGCCGTATTGCAGGGTCAGCCCCATGGCGATCAGCCCGTAGAGGCCGCCCAGGGTGCTGCCCGCGAGCAGGATGTCGAGCAGGTTCATGGGGCCGGGACTTCAGTTCTTCCAGGCCGGTTTGGGAATGATCGCCGGCTTGGCACCCGCGCGGTTGCTGGGCGCGATGCCGTAGAACTCGCCGTTCTGCCACTGGCCCACGTACCAGAGCTTGGTCAGCATCTGGTTCTCGAGCTTGACCGGGCCGATGATGGTGTCGAAGCTGCCGGTCCTGATCTCCTGCGTCACGGCCGCGCGGTCTATCTTGCCCACGCGCTCTATGGCCTGCTGCAGCACCTGCAGCGTGGTGTACTGGATGGTGCTGGCAAAGCGGTCGGGCTCGTAGCCGGCCGACTCCTTGTGGCGTTTGAAATAGTCCTTGATCGCGGGCGCGTCGAAGTCCACGCCGCCCGGCGCCATGATGCCTTCGGTGGCCGCGCCGAACTTGGCCTTGAACATCGGGAACTGCGTGCCCACGCCGGTGAACATCACCTTGGGGTTGAGGGCGTTGATGCGCGACTGCTCGGTGATCAGCATGGTGTCGGGCGGATACGAGTAGGCAATGAAGACGTCGGCGTTCTTGCTCTTGACCTCGGTCAGCAGCGGCGTCATGTCCTGCGTGCCTATCGGATAGCTCTTGTCGTAGACCAACTCGAAGCCATGCTGCTTGGCCGCCTTGCGCGTGGCGTTGGCCAGCTCCACGCCAAAGCCGTCGGCAATGTTGATCATGGCGATCTTGTTGCCTATCTTGCCTTCCTTCTTTGCGCTTTCCAGGTAGCTCACCAGCGACTCGGCGTAGCCCGCGCCCGTGCCCAGGAAGAAAAACGCGTGCTTCCAGCGCTTGGCCAGCTCGGGCGCCTTGTCGGTCACTGCGGTCGCGGCCAGCAGCGGGTATTTGTGCTTCTCATAGGTCGGGCCCACGGCCAGGTTGCTTCCCGTGCTCCAGGGCGGCAACACGAAGTCGACCTTGTCCTGGGTCATCAGGCGTTCGGTGGCGCGCACCGCTTCCTCGGTGCTCGAGCGGTCGTCGTATTCGACGACTTCGATGGGCACGCGCTTGCCGTAGGCCTTGAGCATGATGCCGCCCGCGGCATTGATCTCCTTGACCCACAGCTGGTAGTTGGGCATCACGGTGGCCGCGGTGCCGCCGGCGTTGTGGCCGGTCTTGGCAATCGCCCAGCCTATGCGCACCGATTTAGGTGCTTCCTGCGCCAGGGCCAGCGGGCCCAAAGTGGCGATGGCGGCAGCAGCAGTCACCTGCCTGAGCCAGAAACGTTTGCTTGCTGTCTTCATGCTTGTCTCCTTGGTCGCTCTTTTGCTGAGCGTGCAAGCATGCTAGGGCGTGGCCCGCGGCGTGGCTGTACTGAGCATGCATTAAGTCCTTGACTGTGAATGCACGGCGCTCAGGGTTTTCCAGTGCTGGCCCGCATGCCTGGATAATCGGCAGCCAACCCCGGGGAGGTAGCGAAGATGGACAGCAGCTTGAGCACCGATGGCCTGTCGGCCCAGGAAGCCGTGCCTGCGTGGCAGGACTGGATGGCGACGCTGTTTTCGGGCCTGGGCACCGACCTTTATGGCGACACGGTGTTCGAAGGCCATCTGCAGCGCTCGCAGGCGGGTGCCGTGGTCATGACGCGGCTCGAGGCTGCGCGCCACCGCGTGATCCGCAGCGTCCAGGGACGGCGCTCGCACGATCCCGACTATGTGAAGATCGTCGCCCCCTGGCAGGGGCTGGCGGCCGTGAGCCAGCAGGGCCGCGAAGCCAGCGCGCGCAGCGGCAGCTGGGTGATCTACGACACCAGCCAGGCCTAT
Organism: Comamonas sp.; assembly: GCA_037968595.1. GTDB lineage: Bacteria > Pseudomonadota > Gammaproteobacteria > Burkholderiales > Burkholderiaceae_C > Comamonas. Next base: position 13,251 of record JBBKVU010000150.1, on the reverse strand, counting down.
GAAGTCGCCAACCCCGAATGGTCCGAGCACCTGATCGTCATGCTGCCGCGCCAGAGCCTGGTGCAGCGCGGCATCCGGCTCGAAGGCCTGATGGGACGCAACGTGGGCGGCAGCTCGGGCATTGCGCGCGTCGCGCTGGAAGCCATGCGCAGCACCTACCAGGAACTGCCCACCATGGCGCCGGCCGTGGCCGCGCGCGCCGGGGAACTGCTGATCGACCTGGTGCATCTTTCGCTGCAGGAACTGTCGGGCCGCGGCACGGCGCTGACCCAGCAGGAAGCATTCAAGGATCGCATTCGCGCGCATGTGGCGGCCCATGTGCGTGACCCGCGGCTGTGCATAGACGACATCGCCCAGGCGATGCATTGCAGCAAGCGCCACCTCTACAACGCCTTTGCCGACGAACCGCTGACGCTGGCCGCCTGGATACAGCAGCTGCGCCTGGAACTGTGCATGCGCGAGCTGCGCGACGCGCGCGGCGCGCAGCGCACCATCACCGACATCGCCTTTGGCTGCGGCTTCAGCAACAGCGCGCATTTCAGCCGCGCGTTCAAGGCGTACACGGGAATGGCGCCCACGGAATTTCGTGCATTGCGCTGAGCCAGGGCATTCTGTGTACTGATTTCGAGGGCAGGCCGTTCATGGTTCGACCGGGCCGCGCAGGCAAGCTCACCACGAACGGTAGTTGCCGTTCGCCCTGAGCTTGCCTCGCCGGCCGCGTCGAAGGGTGAACGCCCTGTCCTCCTCGGCAAGCCTGCCCCCATTGAGGGAAAGCAAACAGCCCCGGCAGCATACATAGGACAATGCAGCCTGTTTCTTAGATCGCGACCCCGTTGACCACCATGGATATTGACCAACCCCTCGCCCTGCTGGGCGGAATGACCGCTTCCCAGTTCATGCGCCGCCACTGGCACAAGAAGCCGCTGCTGGTGCGCCAGGCCGTGCCCGCGATGGTCGCGCCCGTGGACCGCGACGCGCTGTTCGCGCTGGCCGGCCAGGACGGCGTCGAGTCGCGCCTGATCCGCCAGCAGAAGAAGGGCTGGACCATGGACCACGGTCCGTTCGGCACCAAGGACCTGCCGGCGCTGAGCCAGAAGGCCTGGTCGCTGCTGGTGCAGGGCGTGGACCTGCACGATGCGGGCGTGCATGCGCTGCTGCAGCAGTTCCGCTTCGTGCCCGAAGCCCGGCTCGACGACCTGATGATCAGCTATGCGAGCGATGGCGGCGGCGTGGGGCCGCACTTCGACAGCTACGACGTGTTCCTGCTGCAGGCGCATGGCAAGCGCCGCTGGCGCATTGGCCAGCAAAAGGACTTGACGCTGCAGGAAGGCGTGCCGCTGAAGATCCTTGCCGATTTCGAGCCCGAGCAGGAGTTCGTGCTCGAGGCCGGCGACATGCTGTACCTGCCGCCGCGCTACGCCCATGACGGCGTCGCCGACGGCGAGTGCATGACCTACTCGATAGGCTTTCGCGCGCCGGCGCGCGATGAGCTCGCGCGCGAGCTGCTGCTGCGCATGTCGGACGAACCCGATGAACCCGAAGCCCCGGTGCTGTACCGCGACCCCAAGCAGGAAGCCGTGGCAAATCCGGGCGAGATTCCTGCGGCCATGGCCGAGTTCGCGCGCAAGGCGCTGGAACGCGCGCTGGCCGAGCCGCTGGCGCTGGAGCGCGCGCTGGGCGAATACCTGACCGACCCCAAGCCCAATGTCTGGTTCGAGGCCGGCGAGGAGGGCGTGATGCTCGAAGCGCTGGTGCTCGACCGCCGCACGCGCATGATGTATGACGCGCGCCATGTGTTCATCAACGGCGAAAGCTATCTGGCGGCGGGCCGCGACGCCAAGCTGATGCGCCTGCTGGCGGACCAGCGCGCGCTGTCGGCGCGCGATCTGGCCAAGGCCAGCGACGACGCGCTGGAACTGCTGTCTTCATGGCACGAAGCCGGCTGGGTGCGCGCTGCCCCCTGAAATGCGCCACGGCGGGCAGGTTTTTTTGCCTTGACTGCCTGCTTCCTGTCAGCCAAAACCGGGGCAGGCGCGTTAAGCACATAGGCCTGCACTGCCGCCAACGGGTAAACCCGCAAAAAAGTTTGTGGCCAATTGTAGAAGTGTCGTCAGGAATCGTCAGGATTCACGAAATCTCCCTATAATTGCCCGCTGTGTCGCAGTAATTTTCTTGCGACTCTGCCGGAACGTTCCATGGCTGCAAGAGGCTGGCCGTTAATGGCATATCGAATTCTCACTGCTCCTCAATTAGGAAAACTGACATGAAGAACTCTCTCGTTCTGGCTACCGTGATCGCTGCTGCTGCCCTCGTCGCTTGCGGCAAGAAGGAAGAAGCTGCTCCCGTGGCCGCTCCCGCTGTGGAAGCTCCTGCTGCTGCTCCCGTGGAAGCCGCTCCTGCTGCTGCTGCCGCTGACGCCGCTCCTGCTGCTGCCGCTGACGCCGCTGCTGCTGGCGCCGCTGCAAACGCTGCTGACGCTTCGGCCGACGCTGCCAAGGCTTCGGAAGAAGCTGCCAAGGCTGCTGCCGACGCTGCCGCTGCCGCTGCTGCTCCCAAGTAATGCATGCGCCGCTGGAGTCCGGTTCGCCGGCCTCCAGTCAGGCAAGAAAAGCCCCGGTCCTGCGATCGGGGCTTTTTTATTGCGCAGGCGCAAGCCGCGCCTGTCAACAGCGCTGGACATGAAAAAAGCCACCGCATGCGGTGGCTTTGGTTTGACTGGCCCTTGCGGGCAGTCAGTCTGGCTTACTTCAGATCGTCGGCCAGCACGCGCACGATGCGCTTGGCGTTGGCCGAAGTCTCGGGTGCGCCGGCCGTGGTCAGCACCGACACCGTCGAGCGCTCGCCTTCGGAGCGCACCTGGACCTGGTACTTGACCGGGGCCGAAGCTTCGCCGCCCTGGCTGAAGATGCGGCCAAAGAAGCCCTTGGCCTTCTGCTCCTCGGGCGAAACGTAGCGCACGTAGTAGATGCCGCGGCTGCGGTCGCGGTCTTCGACCGTGAAGCCGGTGCGATCCAGCGCCAGGCCGACACGGCGCCAGGCGCGGTCGAAGCCTTCGTCAAGCAGCACCACGGGAACGTCGTTGATGGTGTCCATGCGGGCGCTGGGCGCGGCCGGCGCTGCCTGCACCGAGGCCGCCGCGGCCTGGGATTGCTCCTGGCTCAGGCCCAGCTTGACCATCAGGCGGCGCAGGAACTCGGTTTCCAGTTCCGTATCGGCGGGGCGGGGCTGCCAGGCCGTGGAGTCCTTTTGCTGCGAGGAGTAGACCTCGATCATGCCGCGGTGAGTGATGTAGATCTCGGTGCCGCCGTCGGGCTTGCGCTCCAGACGCGTGCGGAACTTGTCGCGCTCGCCGGTGGAGTACAGCGAGTCAAACACCTTGCCCAGCGCCGAGCGGATGATGTCCTGCGGCAGCTTGGCACGGTTTTCCGCCCAGTCGGTTTCCATGATGCCGATCTTGGCGTCGTCCTGCACCAGCACGAAGCCGTTCTCCAGCCAGAACTCGCGCACCGGATCCCAGAGCTTGTCGGCAGGGCGCTGGATCACGAGCCAGCGCTCGTTGCCCACGCGCTCGATGCGCACATCGCCCACGGCATTGACCACGGTCTGCGCGCCGCTGGGCGCGGGCGCGTTCTGGCCGGCCTGCAGCGCATTGGCCGAGACCACGCCGCCGGGCACGTTGTAGCGCGTGTCGCGCGTCAACTGGCTCAGATCGGGAGGAACTTCGAGCGTGGGCGCCTTGACGGCGCTTTTGTAGTCGATCTTTTCCGAATTGAAAGTGGTGCAGGCAGAAAGCGCCATGGCAAGGCCCAGCAGGCCCAGACGTGCAGTAGTTGGTTTCACGCGAAAAATCCTCGGTGCTCTGATAAGGGGGGACGCAGGCTCAGATCAGCTCTGCGGAGCGCAGCGCGCTCTCGACCGCGTCCACATATTGGGGGCTCAGGTCCGTCATCGGCAGGCGCATGGTGGCGCCGCACAGACCCAGGCGGGCAACGGCCCACTTCACGGGAATCGGGTTGGCTTCGACGAACAGATTCTTGTGCACCGGCATCAGCTGGCGCTGGATCTGCATTGCGCGCTGCACGTCGCCGGCCAGCGCGGCCTTGCACAGTTCGCTCATCAGGCGCGGTGCCACGTTGGCGGTCACGCTGATGTTGCCGTGGCCGCCGCACAGCATCAAGGCCACGGCGGTCGGGTCGTCGCCCGAGTACACGCCAAAGCCTTCAGGCACATCGCGGATCAGCCATTGCGCGCGCTCGATGTTGCCCGTGGCTTCCTTGATGCCTATGATGCCCGGCACCTGCGCCAGACGCAGCACGGTGTCGTGCAGCATGTCGGCGACCGAACGGCCCGGCACGTTGTAGAGAATCGTCGGCAGATCGCCCACGGCTTCGGCAATGGCCTTGAAATGCTGGTACTGGCCTTCTTGCGTGGGCTTGTTGTAGTAGGGCACGACCTGCAGCTGGCTGTCGGCGCCCACGGTCTTGGCAAACTTGGCAAGCTCGATGGCTTCGCGCGTCGAGTTGGCGCCGCAGCCGGCCATGATGGGCACGCGCTTGGCAGCCTGCTCGACAGACACGCGAATGATCTCGCAGTGCTCTTCCACATTGACGGTGGGGGATTCGCCGGTGGTACCCACCACGCCTATGCAGTCTGTGCCTTCGGCGATATGCCAATCGATCAGTTTGCGCAGGCTCGGGTAGTCGACACTCCCGTCTTCGTGCATGGGTGTGACGAGGGCAACAATGCTGCCAGTGAGGGCGACGGTGGAAGAGGTCATGTCCGCAGTTGAAAACGGGAAAGAGACATTCTAACGAGTGCGCGCAACCAACAGGGTGCTCGCACACGCGCGAAGGGAATGGGGACTGTGTCCGAACGAAAAAAGTGCAGCCATTGGCGTGCTAAAGCCGGGCAAACGTTTCGCTGCCGGGCACGGTTCTCACGGCCGCGATGCGCTGCACGCAGCGCGCCGGATCATCGAGGAAACCGTCTTCGTAGGCCACGACGCGCAATGCGTTGCCGCAGGCGCGCAGCAGCTCTGCGGGCTGCAGCAGGAAGTCGGGGCGCGAAGGCTTGCCAAAGCGCGCGTTGCCGTCGGCAAAGGTTTCATAAAGCAGCACGCCACCGGGTGCGACGCTGGCCACGATCGTGGGCAGCAGCGCGCGCCAGAGGTAGTTCGTGACGATGACGGCCGCGAACTGCGCGCCAGGCAGCGGCCAGGCGCCTTCTTCGATATCGGCGCACAGCCCCTGGGCCGAGGTCGGCAGCGCCGCCAGCGCCTGCTGCGAGCGGTCGATTCCCAGGCAGGGATGGCCGCGCTGTGCGAACCAGTGCACATGGCGGCCCTGGCCGCAGGCCACGTCCAGCACCGTGCCGCCTTCGGCTACCAGATGGCTGAAGCGCTGTATCCAGGGCGAGGCGGTGGCAGTTGTGGGTGGGTGAAACATCTGAGAATTCCGGCGACAGACCGCGCCATGGGGGGGGATAGGCACTTCGACAAGCTCAGTGCGAACGGAAAGAATATGTGCGTGCTGCGCCTGCCCGTTAAAAACATGCCCAGACCTGATCGGCCATCAGCAGCATGAATTCGGGGTCGGTGTAGAGACCAAATACCGCGGCCAGCACCAGCGCGACCAGCGCCCAGCCCAGGCCGGTGAGCAGGCGCTGGCGCAGGAGTCTATGGGCCGTCATGGCTCAGGCCGCTGCCGGCGTGGTGCGCTGCAGCGCGGCTTCGCGCACCGGCAGGTTGATCAGCGCGGCAAAAATGCCCAGCGCGATCGACAGATACCAGACGATGTCATAGCTGCCGCTGCGGTCGTAGAGATAGCCGCCCAGCCAGACGCCGAGAAAGCTGCCGACCTGGTGGCTGAAGAACACGAAGCCGCCGAGCATGGACAGATGCTGGATGCCGAAGATCTGCGCCACGGTGGCATTGGTCAGCGGCACGGTGGACAGCCACAGAAAGCCCATGGCCGCGGAGAACGCATAGACCGAAGCGGGCGACAGCGGCACCAGCAGGAACGCCACCGTGACCACCGAGCGCGTGAGGTAGATGCCGGCAAGCAGGTAGCGCTTGGGGAAATGCTGTCCCAGGTTGCCGGCAATATAGGTGCCGAAGATGTTGAACAGCCCGACCAGCGCCAGCGAATAGCTGGCGACATGCGGCGCCAGGCCGTAGTCCTTGAGGTAGCTGGGCATGTGCACGCCAATGAACATCACCTGGAAGCCGCAGACGAAGTAGCCCGCGGTCAGCAGCAGGAAGCTGGGCGTGCGGAAGGCTTCGGCCATGGCCTGGCCCACGGTCTGCTCGCGCTGCGGCCGCGGGCTGCTGGCCGAAAAGCCCGGCTCGCGCAGGCCGAACGCCAGCGGGACGATCATCAGCACCAGCATGGCCAGCACGATCAGCGCATTCGACCAGCCTATCTGGGCAATCAGCGCGCCTTCGACCGGCACCATGAAGAACTGGCCAAACGAGCCCGTGGCCGCGATCACGCCCATCGCCCAGGAACGGCGCGACGCGGGTATCTGCCGGCCCAGCACGCCGAACACCACGGCATAGGTGGTGCCGGCCTGGGCCGCGCCTATCAGCAGGCCGGCCGTGAGCGCAAACCAGGTCGGCGTGGTCGACAGCGCCATGCCGGTCAGGCCCAGCGCATAGGCGGCGGCGCCGGCCAGCAGCACGCGGAACGCGCCGAAGCGGTCGGCAATGATGCCGACGAAAATCCCCATGATCCCCCAGGCAATGTTCTGGATGGCGATGGCCATGGCGAAGGACTCGCGCGTCCAGCCCATTTCCTGAGTGATAGGCTGCAGCCACAGGCCGAAGCCGTGGCGGATTCCCATGGACAAGGTAACCACTGCGCCCCCGCACAGCAGCACTTGCATCATGGACAGTGGTGTTGGTAATGTTTTTTGCATGATGATGCGACTGTAGCCAAATTGGCCTCGTGCCGCTGCCGCGCAGGCGGCTTTGCGGGGTGGCAGCACAGAGGTCGCAAGGCCATGCTGTTTGCCCATACAGCTTTTTGCATCACGCAGCACTACAATCCCAGCCCATGGCAGCTAAACCTTCATCCTCCTCCACCAGCGCTTACTCCGAAGGCTCTATCCGCGTGCTCAAGGGCCTAGAGCCCGTCAAGCAGCGGCCGGGCATGTACACGCGTACCGACAACCCACTGCATATCCTGCAGGAAGTGGTGGACAACGCGGCCGACGAAGCCTTGGCCGGTTACGGCAAGAAAATCAAGGTCATCCTGCATGCGGACCATTCGGTCAGCGTGGAGGACGACGGTCGCGGCATTCCCTACGGCCTGCATCCCGAAGAAAACGCACCCGTGATCGAACTGGTCTTCACCCGCCTGCACGCGGGCGGCAAGTTCGACAAGGGCCAGGGCGGTGCCTACAGCTTTTCCGGCGGCCTGCACGGCGTCGGCGTCTCGGTGACCAATGCGCTGTCCACGCGCATGGAAGTCACCAGCTACCGCGACGGCCACAGCGCACGCCTGGTGTTTTCCGCGGGCGACGTGATCGAGCCGCTGCAGACCGTGCCGCTGGCCAGCGGCGAGCGCAAGCGCGGCACCACGGTGCGCGTCTGGCCCGACGCCAAGTATTTCGAATCGTCCCAGCTGCCCATGGGCGAGCTGGTCCACCTGCTGCGCAGCAAGGCGGTGCTGATGCCCGGCGTCACGGTGACGCTGGTCAACGAGAAGACGCGCGACACCCAGACCTGGCAGTACAAGGGCGGCCTGCGCGACTACCTGCAGCAGAACCTGCACGGCGAGCCCGCGATCCCGCTGTTCGAGGGCGAGGGCTTTGCCGACCGCCACCACGACAGCTTTGCCGAAGGCGAAGGCGCGGCCTGGTGCGTGGCGTTCACCGAAGACGGCGCGCCGGTGCGCGAAAGCTATGTCAACCTGATTCCCACCACGGCCGGCGGCACGCATGAAAGCGGCCTGCGCGACGGCCTGTTCCAGGCCGTCAAGAGCTTCATCGAGCTGCATTCGCTGCTGCCCAAGGGCGTCAAGCTGATGCCCGACGACGTGTTTGCGCGCGCCAGCTATGTGCTCAACGCCAAGGTGCTCGATCCCCAGTTCCAGGGCCAGATCAAGGAGCGGCTGAACTCGCGCGACGCCGTGCGCCTGGTCTCGGGCTTTGTGCGCCCGGCGCTCGAGCTCTGGCTCAACCAGCATGTCGAATGGGGCAAGAAGCTCGCCGAACTCGCGATCAAGGCCGCGCAAAGCCGCCAGAAGGCCGGCCAGAAGGTCGAGAAGCGCAAGGGCTCGGGCGTGGCCGTGCTGCCCGGCAAGCTCACCGACTGCGAAAGCCGCGACCTGCTGCACAACGAAGTCTTCCTGGTCGAGGGCGACTCCGCCGGCGGCAGCGCGAAGATGGGGCGCGACAAGGAAACCCAGGCCGTGCTGCCCTTGCGCGGCAAGGTGCTCAATACCTGGGAAGTCGATCGCGACCGGCTGTTTGCCAACAACGAAATTCACGACATTTCGGTGGCCATAGGCGTGGACCCCCACGGCCCCAACGACTCTCCCGACCTGTCTGGCCTGCGCTACGGCAAGGTCTGCATTCTTTCGGATGCCGACGTCGACGGCTCGCACATCCAGGTGCTGCTGCTGACGCTGTTCTTCCGCCACTTTCCCAAGCTGGTCGAGGCCGGCCATATCCACGTGGCGCTGCCGCCGCTGGTTCGTGTCGACGTGCCGGCGCGCGGCAAGAAGCCCGCGGTCAAGGTCTATGCGCTTGATGAAAGCGAACTCACCGCGATCTTCGAGAAGTGCGCCAAGGACGGCGTGCCGCGCGAGAAATGCCTGGTCAGCCGCTTCAAGGGTCTGGGCGAGATGAACGCCGAGCAGCTGTGGGATACCACGCTCAACCCCGACACCCGCCGCATGCTGCCGGTGCAGCTGCTGAACATGGACTTCGCCGCTTCCGAAGGCGTGATCACCAAGCTCATGGGCAAGGGCGAGGCCGCGGCCAGGCGCGAGCTCATGGAGCTGCATGGCGACGCCGTGGAAGTCGACATCTGAAGAGCGCCTGACCCATGGCCGCAATTGCCCGCTCACTGCCTGCGCTGGACCACAGCCTTGGCCACCGCCTGCTGGCGGGTGGCCTGCTGTGTCTGGCGCTGGTCGCGGGCGGGGCGCGCGCCGATCTGTGGGCCTTCATCGATGCGCAGGGCGTGACGCATTTCGCAGCCGAACAGCTTGACGACCGCTATGCGCTGTTCTTTCGCGGGGCAAGCTTTGATTCCGCGCGAAATGCCCCGACGCAGACACAGGATGACGCGGCGGCGCTGGCCGCGCGGGCGCGCGTGCAGTCGTATTTCGACATCCTGCCGGCCTACAAGAGCGTGCGGCCCCACCTGCGGCGCGCGGCCGAGCGCAGCGGCGTCGACTACGCGCTGCTCAAGGCGGTGATTGCCACCGAGTCGGGATTTGACGCGCATGCGGTCTCGCCCAAGGGCGCGCTGGGACTGATGCAGCTGATGCCGGCAACCGCCGAGCGCTTCGGCGTCGCCGCCGTGGGCAGCCGCACGCTGGCCCAGCAACTGCACGATCCGGCCGTCAACGTGCCCGCGGGCGCGCGCTATCTGCGCCATCTGCTGGACCTGTTTGACGGCCGGCTCGATCTGGCGCTGGCGGCCTACAACGCTGGCGAAGGCGCGGTGCACCGTGCGGGGCAGAAGATTCCGCCGTTCAAGGAAACCCAAAACTATGTGAAGACCGTGCTGGCGCTGTACCGCCAGCTCCAGCCGCAGCCGGTTGCTGAGGCCTGGGTCGCAGGCGCCGGTACGCCGGCCGCCGGTATGCCGGCCCCACCTTCTTCACGCATCCGCATGACGCTGCCCGTGGGCAGCGCGCGGGAGTCTATTGACGAGAAACGAGAACAATGAGCGATCACGATACTTTAGATCTGGCTTTGCCCGCCAATGGCGATGCGCTGGACCTCGGAACCTATGCGCAGCGCGCCTACCTCGAATATGCACTGTCGGTCGTCAAGGGCCGGGCCCTGCCCGATGTCTGCGACGGCTTGAAGCCCGTGCAGCGGCGCATTCTCTATGCGATGGACCGCATGGGCCTGAGCTATTCGGGCAATACCGCGCCGCGGCCGGTGAAGAGCGCGCGCGTGGTCGGCGATGTGCTGGGGCGCTTTCACCCGCATGGCGACCAGTCGGCCTATGACGCGCTGGTGCGCATGGCCCAGGACTTCGCCCAGCGCTATCCGCTGGTCGACGGCCAGGGCAACTTCGGCAGCCGCGACGGCGACGGCGCCGCGGCCAAGCGCTACACCGAGGCGCGGCTGTCGAAGATCACCGGCCTGCTGCTTGACGAGATCGACGAAGGCACGGTGGACTTCGTGCCCAACTACGACGGCTCCACGCAGGAGCCGCGCCAGCTGCCCGCGCGCCTGCCGTTCAGTCTGCTCAACGGCGCCAGCGGCATTGCCGTCGGCCTGGCCACCGAGATTCCCAGCCACAACCTGCGCGAAATTGCCGACGCCTGCGTGGCGCTGATCAAGAAGCCGCAGATGAGCGCGGCCGATCTCGCCCTGCACATTCCCGGCCCCGACTATCCCGGCGGCGGCCAGATCATCAGCAGCCCGTCCGACATCGCCGACGCCTACCGCACGGGCCGCGGCAGCCTCAAGGTGCGCGCGCGCTGGAAGATCGAGGAACTGGCGCGCGGCCAGTGGCAGATGGTGGTCACCGAGCTGCCGCCCGGCGTCTCCACGCAGAAGGTGCTCGAGGAAATCGAAGAGCTGTCCAATCCCAAGATCAAGACCGGCAAGAAGGCGCTGACCCAGGACCAGCAACTGCTCAAGGTCAATCTGCTGGCGGTGCTGGACGGCGTGCGCGACGAGTCAAGCAAGGATGCGCCGGTGCGCATCGTCATCGAGCCCAAGAGCGGCAAGGTGCGCCAGTCCGATCTGTCGCACATGCTGCTGGCCCACACCAGCCTGGAGTCGTCCAGCTCGATCAACCTGACGATGATCGGCCTCGATGGCCGGCCGGTGCAGAAGTCGCTGCTGCAGATGCTGCAGGAGTGGGTGGAGTTCCGCCAGGGCACGATCACGCGGCGCTCGCAGCACCGCCTGACCAAGGTGCTGGACCGCGCCCACATCCTCGAAGGGCGGCAGATCGTGCTGCTCAACATCGACGAGGTGATTGCCATCATCCGCGAAAGCGACGAACCCAAGGCCGCGCTGATAGAGCGCTTTGCGCTGTCGGAGCGCCAGGCCGAGGACATTCTTGAAATCCGCCTGCGCCAGCTCGCGCGGCTGGAAGCCATCAAGATCGAGCAGGAGCTTGCCGCGCTGCGCGACAGCCAGGGCAAGCTCGAGGACATCCTGGGCAATCCGGCCACGCTGCGCCGGCTGATGATCAAGGAGATCGAAGCCGACGCCAAGCAGTTTGCCGATGCGCGCCGCACGCTGATCCAGGAGGAGAAGAAAGCCGTTGCCGAAGTCAAGGTGGCCGACGAACCCGTCACCGTGGTGGTCTCGGAAAAAGGTTGGGTGCGCGCACGCCAGGGCCATGGCCATGAGGCTTCGAGCTTTACCTTCAAGGCCGGAGATGCGCTCTATGGCGCCTTTGAATGCCGCACGGTCGATCAGTTGCTGGCCTTTGGCAGCAACGGCCGGGTCTATTCCGTGCCGGTGGCGCAACTGCCCGGCGGGCGCGGCGACGGCCAGCCCGTGACCACGCTGGTCGAACTCGAAAGCGGCACCCAGCTGCAGTACTACTTCGCCGGACCGGCCCAGGCCTGCCTGCTGCTGGCCAGCTCGGGCGGCTACGGCTTCCTGGCCAGCGTCGACAGCCTGGTCTCGCGCAACAAGGGCGGCAAGGCCTTTGTGAATCTGGCCGAGGGCGAGACACTGTGCGCGCCTTCGCTGGCCAGCGGCGGCTCGGGCAGCGTCGTCGTGCCCGCAGCCACCCATGTGGCCGTTGGTTCGGTGGGCGGCCGCATCCTGACCTTCGAGATCGGCGAGCTCAAGACCATGACCAGCGCGGCGCGCGGCCTGATGCTGCTGGCGCTGGAAGCCGGCGACCAGCTGGCCGGCGCCGCTGCCTATACGCGCAGCATCCGCCTGGATGGCACGGGCCGCGGCGGCAAGGCTCGCGACGAGACGCTGGAGATCCGCAGCCTGAATAACGCCCGCGGCAAGCGCGGCGCCAAGGGCAAGGCGGCCGACCTGGGCTTCAAGCCGGCGCGCATCACGCGCGTGGAATAATCACAGCACCCCCTGAGCCGCTGACGCGGCTTCCCCCTCTCAACCTTCGGTGGAGGGGGACGGCAGCTTCGGTGCGGGGCGGCCCTTCCTCGCTGCCCCCTGCTGGGTCACGCCAGTTTCAAAGACTGCGAGCGATGCAAACGCCCACGAAAAGCCCCGCGAGGGGCTTTGTTCATGCCAGCTCGGCAATCAACTCGATTTCCACGCAGGCACCCATGGGAATCTGCGCCACGCCAAACGCGCTGCGCGCATGCTGGCCCTTGGTGCCGAAGACTTCGCCCAGCAGTTCGCTGCAGCCGTTGGTGACCAGGTGCTGTTCGGTGAACTCGCCGGTCGAGTTGACCAGGCTCATCACCTTGACGATACGCTGCACGCGGTTGAGGTCGCCGCCGGCCGCATGCTGCAGCGTGCCCAGCAGGTCGACGGCGACGGCGCGCGCCGCGGCCTTGCCTTCTTCGGTGCTGATGTCACGGCCCAGCTGGCCGGCCCAGACCTTGCCGTCCTTCTTGGCGATATGGCCGCTGAGGAACACCAGCGAGCCGGTCTGCACATAGGGCAGGTAGGCGGCAGCGGGAACGGCCAGCGCGGGCAGTTCGATCTGCAGTTCATTCAGCTTGTTGTAAACGCTCATCTCGGTTTCCTTTGGCAAAAAATCAGGGAAAAGGGGTCGTTCGCGAGTGTGACATAGGCAGTGCCAACGCTGGGTGCAGGGGCAGCGTTGGCGTTGCTGGATGGCGCTGGCTAGCATCTGCGCCATGCGCGCCGCGCCTTGCTCCCTGCCGACTTCAACGGCCGCCCTGAGGCCGCTGCGGCCCTGGTCTGGTTTCCAGGCGGCGTTGATCGGCCTGGTCGCGGGCGCGGCCTGGCAGGTTACGCAGCCTGCGCTGTGGCCTGGCCAGGGCTATGCGGTCCTGCTGCTTGGCGCACTGTCGCTGGCCGCGGCCGCCTGGATGCTCCGGCGCCGCGCGCATTGCCTGCCTCTCTGGTAGCTCTGGGCGCTGGCCGCCGCTG
>JBBKVU010000149.1:0-6023 GCA_037968595.1 Comamonas sp. | reverse complement strand
GGTGGCGACGGCGCCGCTGGCCGGGCTGGCGAAGGTGCGCGAACGCGCCGACACGCGGCTGCCGGCCTTTGTCGCCGTCAACAGCATTGCGGCAGCCCATGTGCAGACCGGTCAGGTGGGCGCGGCGGGCGGGCGCTCGGTGCTGCAGGTGCTGGACCAGTGCATGGACGCGGCGCTGGCCGGCGATATCGACGCCATCTGCTTTGCGCCGCTCAACAAGCAGGCCATGAAACTCGGCGGACTGCGCCACGAGGACGAGCTGCACCACTTTGCCGAATACCTGGGCGTGCAGGGCTACTTCTGCGAGTTCAACACGCTGGGCAATCTCTGGACTTCGCGCATCTCCTCGCATGTGCCGCTCAAGGATGTGGCCAGCTATCTGAGCGAGCAGCGCATTGCCCAGGCCGCGGAGCTGCTCTACAACGCGCTGCGCGCCAGCGGCATGGCCGCGCCCAAGGTGGCGATCGCCGGCTTCAACCCGCACAACGGCGACGGCGGCACCTGCGGGCGCGAGGAGATCGACATCATTGCCCCCGCGGTGCGCGCTCTGCAGGCCCGAGACTGGCCCAGCGAGGCACCGTTCCACGGGCCGTTTCCGGCCGACACCATCTTTCTCAAGGCCCAGGCCGGCGAGTACCAGGCCATCGTCACCATGTACCACGACCAGGGCCAGATCGCGATCAAGCTGCTGGGCTTCTCGCGCGGCGTGACGGTGCAGGGCGGCTTGCCGATTCCCATCACCACGCCGGCGCACGGCACGGCCTACGACATCGCCGGCCAGGGCCGGGCCAGCGTCGAGGCCACCTGGCAGGCCTTGCTGATTGCCAGCCGCATGGGCGCGGCCCGCATTGCAACGCGGGCAGCGGTCACCGCCTGATTCCTCGGGCTGCGGCCCGTTTCATTTCATTTTTCAAGAGGTCTTTATGAAGATCAAGTCCGTACGCGCCCGGGTTTTCCAATGGAAGGGCAAGACCGTTCCGCCGCAAGGCAACTTCTGCTCCAACGCCATGGACCTGGTGTATTCCAACACCGAGAGCATGAGCACCTTCCGCTTCCATTCGTGGACCGTGGTCGAGATCGAGACCGATGACGGCATTGTCGGCATAGGCAACGTGGCGCTGGCGCCGGCGATCGCCAAGGCAATCATCGACCAGTACCTGACACCCCTGGTCGTGGGCCAGGACCCCTGGGACTACGAGTACCTGTGGCAGCGCATGTACCGCGCCACGCACGCCTGGGGCCGCAAGGGCGTGACCATGGCCGCGATCTCGGCCGTCGATCTGGCGATCTGGGACATCCTGGGCAAGAGCGTGGGCAAGCCGGTGTTCAAGCTGCTGGGCGGGCGCACCAAGGAAAGGATTCCCTGCTACTACTCCAAGCTGTACCGCGGCGACCTCAAGGAAATGCAGGACGAGGCGCAGAAGTTCATGGACCAGGGCTTCACGGCGTTCAAGATGCGCTTTGGCTACGGCCCGGCCCACCTGCAGCATGGCGTCAAGGAAAACCTCAAGTCGGTCGAAGCGATTCGCGAAGTCATCGGCTACGACAACGACCTGATGCTCGAGTGCTACATGGGCTGGAACCTCGAATACGCCAAGCGCATGCTGCCCAAGCTGGCGAAGTACGAGCCGCGCTGGCTGGAAGAGCCGGTGATTGCCGACGACATCGACGGCTACGCTGAACTCAACGCGATGAACATCATTCCGATCTCCGGCGGCGAGCACGAGTTCAGCCTCTACGGCTTCAAGCAGCTGCTCGACAAGAAGGCCGTGAGCGTGGTGCAGTACGACACCAACCGCGTGGGCGGCATCACGGCGGCGCACAAGATCAACGCGCTGTGCGAAGCCTATTCGGTGCCGGTGATTCCGCATGCCGGCCAGATGCACAACTACCACCTGACGATGAGCACGCTGGCCTCGCCCATGGCCGAGTACTTTCCTATCTTCGACGTCGAGGTCGGCAACGAGCTGTTCTGGTACATCTTCGACGGCGAGCCGATTGCCGACAACGGCTTTCTGCAGCTGCGCGACGACGTTCCCGGCCTGGGCCTGACGCTCAAGACCGAATACCTCGACCAGTTCGACATCATCGAATAAGGAGACCCCCATGCCCGGACTTTCCAATCCGCGATATCGCGGCATCTTCCCGGTCGTGCCCACGACCTTCCACGAAGACGGCACGCTCGATCTGGCCAGCCAGAAGCGCTGCATCGATTTCATGATCGACTCGGGCGTCGACGGCCTGTGCATTCTGGCCAACTTCTCCGAGCAGTTTCTGCTGGGCGACGACGAGCGCGAAACGCTCACCCGGCTGGCGCTCGAGCATGTGGCCGGACGCGTGCCGGTGATTGTTACCACCACCCACACCAGCACCGCGATCTGCGCGGCGCGCAGCCGGCGCGCCCAGGACATGGGCGCGGCCATGGTGATGGTCATGCCGCCGTACCACGGCGCGACCTTCCGCTTCAGCGACGCGCAGATCCACCGCTTCTTCGCGGGCGTGTCCGATGCCATCGACATTCCCATCATGGTCCAGGACGCACCCGCGGCGGGCACGGCGCTGCCGCCGGCGTTTCTCGCGCGCATGGCCCAGGAGATCGAGCAGGTGCGCTACTTCAAGATGGAAACCGCGGGCGCGGCCGGCAAATTGCGCGAGCTGATCGCGCTCGGCGGCGAAGCCATCGAAGGCCCATGGGATGGCGAGGAAGCCATCACGCTGCTGGCCGACCTCGAAGCCGGGGCTACGGGCTCCATGACCGGCGGCGGTTTCGCCGACGGCATACGCCCCATCATCGAAGCCTTCCGCAACGGCGACAAGGACCTGGCGTTCAACGAATACCAGCGCTGGCTGCCGCTGATCAACCACGAGAACCGCCAGGCGGGTTTTCTCGCCGCCAAGGCACTGATGAAGGCCGGCGGCGTGATTGCCTGCGACGCGCCGCGTCACCCCTGGCCCGCAATGCACCCCGAAGTGCGCCGCCAGCTGCTCGACATCGCGCGCCGGCTGGATCCGCTGGTGTTGCGCTGGGGGAAATAAGGCGAGGCGATTTTTCGAGGGCAGGCCGTTCACCCTTCGACGCGGCCGGCGAGGCAGGCTCAGGGCGAACGGTGGTTCAAGGCGCGGCGGAGAAATCCGTTCGGGCTGAGCTTGTCGAAGCCCTGGTATTCAACCCCCTTCAACGTCCAGCGCCCGCCCCCGTGCGCTGCAACTGCTCATGCAGAATCCGCCGGATCTCGATGATTGCCTGCGGATGCTCCTGCACGCTGTGGCCTGACTCGATCACCAGCTCCGACGCCGCGCCCGGCAGGTGGGCGCTGGCGTAGGGCACGATGCCGTCGCTGGAGTCGGCCAACGGCAGCGCGGGTTCGGCGTCGCCGATGATCGAGTGGTAGCGCAGCCGCGGCGCCAGCGGCAGGCTGGACGTCAGGCGCACGAACGGGTCCTGGTCGCTGAGGTTGTCTATGCTGTTGGGAATGCGCAGCAGGCCCTGCTTGCCTGGCCGCGGCTTGAGCTGGGCCAGGGCGCGCGTCACATCGCCCACCTGCTCGAGCATGGAAAACGGCAGCGTGATCAGGTTCGCGGCCCAGCGCGCGAGTCTGTGGTTTGCAAACGCCGTGCCGCGGTGCGGGGCGGCAATGAAGATGGCGTCGGTGATCGACGGCAGCGGCTCGAAGTTGAGCAGCGGCGCCAGACGCCGCTGCAGCGCCGCCTGCTGTCCGGGCTGCAGCTGGTAGTCCTCGAGCAGCCGGTCCCAGGTCTGCCCGCCGGTGGAGGACACCAGCAGGCGCGCCAGCACGCCGCCCATGCTGTGGCCTATGAGCGTGGTGTGCTGCGATGCCGCGCTCACGCCTTGCGGATCGAAGTGCGCAAACGTGGCCTGCAGCGCGTCGCGGATCGCGCGGTTGTTGAGCGCCAGCGGCGCATTCGTCGGGTAGTAGACCTGCCAGATCTGGTAGTTCTGGCGCAGGGCCTCGTCGCCCAGCACTTCGTTGGCGACATTGATCCAGGCTTCGGGGCTGCTTGCCAGGCCGTGCAGCATGACCACCACGCGCCGGCCCGGGTCGTAGGGCTGCATCAGGTAGATCTGCGGGCGCAGCAGGCCGTTGTCCAGGCCCAGCAGCGAGCGCAGCGCCTGTACCGAGAAGCCCGAGCGCGCCAGCCACAGGCCGTAGCCCGAAGTGAAGTTTGCCGCCAGCGGCACCTGCTCGCCCGCCAGCAGCACCTTGCCGTAGCGATAGGGGTCGTACAGCTGCACATGGATGTCGCGCGTCTTCAGCACCTCGGCCTGGGTCGTACCCGCGAAGCGCAGCAGGGCCGTGAGCGCGGGGTAGGGCGCTTCCTGGAACGGCTGGTCGGACGCCGCCTGGGCGGGCAAGGCGGCGGGTGGAGCGTCGGAGGCGCGCGCGCCCAGCGGATCATCGGTGGGGAAGACCGCGACCAGCTCCGCGCCGAAACCGTCGCGCCGGTAGATGTTGCGCAGGCCCGAGAACGTCAGCGACGAGGCGGGAATCAGTTCGCGCGGCATTTGCGCGTCGTGCGGCAGCCAGATGCCGCTGAGATCGGTGTGCAGTGTCCAGCCGTTCCAGGGAAGCACCGAGGCATCGAGCGCGGCGAGATGGCGCTGCTGGCTGTGGTGGAACATGCCGGTGATGGCCTGCTCCACGGCATGGTTGTAGTAGTCGCGCACCTGGGTCTGGCGGTCCTCGAACATGCGTTCGCTGGGCTTGCGCGAGGAGAAGAACAGGTAGGCGTAGGCATGGCGCGCGGCTTCGAGCCAGGCATCGATTTCATCGCTGCCGTGGCTGCCCGGCGCGGCGCGCTGGGCCAGCAGCGCGGCCTGCGTCCAGAGCTCGGCCAGTGCGGACAGGCGCTGGTCGTCGGTCAGCGCCGGCGTGCTGACGATGGTGTCGCGGCACAGCACGGGCTGCTCGTCGCAGCGCTGGCGCTCCAGGCCGATGACGCGCAGCGTTTCCTGGGTTGCGGCGCTGAGCGTGCCCGCGGTGAGGATGTCGGAGCGCCGCTGCGACAGGTAGTCCGAAGGCAGCAGGGAGCTGACCTGGACTCCGGCGCAGCCCGCCAGCAGCGCGGCGGCGCACAGCAGGGAAACCAGGCGCCAGGCGCGCGCAGCGGGAAAAATCATTGAAATGGACCTCAGCGCGCCTGTACCGGCAGGCCTTGCCGGATGGCGGCGGAAAAATCGGCGTTGGGCCCGGCCTGGCGCGCGCGCGCGGTGATCCGACCCTTTTCCTGCAGTTCCTGCAGCGAGTAGCCCGCGGTCAGGCCGCCGACTTCCTGCACATAGGACGGCAGATAACCCGACAGCAGCAGGCGGGCGTCCAGCGGCAGGCCGGGAACGATGCGCTCCATCATCGCGTAGACAATGGTCGTGCAGTTGGCCGTGAGCGTCTGGTAGAAACGCGGCGTTTCGCGCAGGGCGTCGGACTCGTCGAGGTATTGCTCGAACAGCGCGCGCATCGCGGGCTTGGCCATGTGCACGCGGTACAGGTAGACGTCCTCGTCGCGCGCGCGCGCGCGCACGCCAAGGATGTCGCGCTCGTCGGCGGCCACCAGCGCGAGCTCGTAGCGCTTGAAGAAGCCGGCCAGCGCCGAGTACTCCTCGCCGCGCTCCTTGCGCACTTCGACCGAGAACACCAGCTGGCGGCCGTCATCGAAGCCGAAGGACACCAGCGTGTGCGCAATAGCCGGGCCCATCCAGTACGACAGCGCCATGTCCACCGAGCTCAGGCGGTCGAGGTCGTAGCGCCGCGTCTCCCAGCGCACGGTGAAGTCGTCATCGCTGCGCCAGTCGAAGTTGCGCACGTTGTGCAGCAGCACCTGCGCACCCTGGCGTTCGGCACGCAGCGTGCGCGCGACATCGGCGGCCCAGACACGGTCGTTTGACGGCGTGATGGCCACCCACCACAGGCCCAGCAGCACGCAGCCCGCGGCCAGCAGCCCCCAGGCGCGCCAGGAGCGGGGATCGGCGCTGGCCAGCAGGCACGAGGCTCCGACCCAGATCACCC
>JBBKVU010000148.1:0-3666 GCA_037968595.1 Comamonas sp. | reverse complement strand
CTCGCGCAGCACCAGCGCCACCTCGGCCCGCGGCAGCAGCTGCGCCAGCCGGGGCAGCAGATAGCGGCCCATGGCGCCATGGCCGATGACGGCAATGCGCGCCGCGGCCCGGGCAGGTTCAGCGCGCATAGGCCGTGCTCGCGGTAGGCAGCATCAGCTGCGTGCGCAACTGCGCATCGGCCATGAAGCGGCCCGTGATCTTCAGGATGGCGTCCATTTCCCCGGGCGTGTTGTAGGCCCCCATGGAAAAGCGGATAGAGCCGGTATCGAGCAGGTTGCAGACCACGCCCTGGGCATAGAGGTACTTGCGCAGCGCGAAGGCCTGGGGATGGCGTATGCAGACAATGGTGCTGTTCTCGCCGTCATGGGTGGACGAGAGAATCTGCAAGCCCTGGGCGCGCAGGCCGGCGTCAAGCCGCGCGGCCAGCGCCAGCGTCCAGGGCGCGAGGCGCTCGACCTTGGCCTCCTCTATCATCAGCAGCGCCTGGGCCAGGCCGTAGACAGCGGGGTAGTTGATGTTGCCGCCTTCGAGCGCGCGCGCATCGCCGGGGCTGGACTTCAGGCGCCAGCCGTCCACGCTCTTGTCGATGCGGTTGGCAAACGAGGGACCGAAGTGCGCGGGCTGCAGTTGCTCCAGCAGCGCCGGCGCGACGTACAGGAAGCCCAGGCCCAGCGGCCCGTGCAGCGCCTTGTAGGCGCCGCAGGACAGCGCGCTGATGCCCCAGTTCTCGACTTCGATGGGCAGCAGGCCCACGCCCTGGATGCCGTCGACCACCAGATTCATTCCCTGGGCGCGGCAGCGCTGGGCCAGCGTCTGGATATCGGCGCGCACGCCCGTGCTGTACTGCACGTAGGAGACCGCAACCACGCGCGTGCGGGCATCGACTTGCGACCAGATCGAATCGACGGTCACGCGCCGGTCTTCGGTGCGCGCCACGCGCACCTCGACGCCGCGCTGGCGCAGATGCAGCCAGGGCACGGTGTTGACCGGATGCTCCTGGTCGTCGATCACCAGGTTGTCGCCGGCTTGCCAGGGGAAGCCCTGGGCAACGATGTTCAGGCCTTCGGTGGTGTTCTTGGTGAACGCGATATGGCGGCTCTTGCCGCCTATCAGCTGCGCGACCTGGGCGCGCACGCCTTCGGCCGCGGCCAGCCACTCTGGCTTGTCCGCGCGCGCCATGCTCAGGCTGGAGAAGAAGTGCTGGATGACGTCGCTCACGCGCGGCGCCATCGGGCTGCAATAGGCCTGACAGACATAGATCTTCTGCGCCGTGATGGGGAAATGCTGGCGAAAAGCCTGTTGCCAGGCTGGCGCGTCGGTACTCGTGGTCATGGCCGAAATTCTAGGACGGCGTGCGGGTTTTACAAAGTTTGCGCATCACTTTTAAAGTCATATACATAGTGGAAATCCGTCTATGTGAAAAGCGCTATTTATGGCCTGAGGTCCCTACAATCGCCGCAACACTTCGAAACGACTGCCCTTTGAACGCTGCGCCAGCGTCCATTCATATTATTGAATGGGCGCGGTGTTTGCGCAGCCATGCCGAATCCGGAATCCCTCATTAATATCTCTGCTTCCAATGCGTAACTCCTTACTGCGTCGTTTCACCCTGGCGGCCGCGGGCGCGGCTGCCGCCCTGGCCCTGCTTCCCGCCAGCGCGCAAAGCCAGAACTCCACGGTGGAGACCATCAAGAAGCGCGGCCAGCTGGTCTGCGGCGTGAGCCAGGGTTCGGCCGGGCTGTCGCTGGCCGACAACCAGGGCCGCTGGAGCGGCCTCGATGTCGACTTCTGCAAGGCGTTTGCCGCCGCCGTGCTCAACGCCCCCGACAAGGTGCGCTACGTACCGCTGAGCTCGCAGCAGCGCTTTCCCGCGCTGCAGTCGGGCGAGATCGATGTGCTCAACCGCAACACCACCGTCACTTCGGGCCGCGACGCGGGCATGAATGTCACGGCGCCGGCCATCGTCTTCTATGACGGCCAGGGCTTCATGGTGCCCAGGAAGCTGGGCGTCAAGAGCGCCAAGGACCTCGACGGCGCCCAGGTCTGCGTGCAGCCCGGCACCAACAACGAGCAAAACCTCGTCGACTGGTTTGCCACGCACAAGATCCAGTACCGCGCGGTGGTGATCGAGAACCTGGTGGAGCTCGAGAAAGCGTTTTACGCGGGCCGCTGCGATGTCTATCTGTCCGACGCCTCGACGCTGGCCGCGAGCCGTTCCTCGCGCGCCGGCAATGCCGACGATTTCGTGATCCTGCCCGAGCGCGTCAACAAGTCGCCGCTGAGCCCCTGGGTGCGCGACAGCGACACGCAATGGGCCGACATTGTCAAGTGGACGGTGCACGCCGTGGTCACGGCCGAGGAGCTGGGAATCACCTCGAAGAACGTCGACAGCTTCAGCGCCAGCAAGGACCCGCAGGTGCGCCGCCTGCTGGGGCTGGACGCCGGCATAGGCAAGAGCTTCGGCCTGAGCGACAAGTGGGCCTACAACGTGATCAAGGCCGTGGGCAACTACGGCGAAATCTGGGACCGCAACGTGGGCCTGAAGACGCCACTCAAGCTCGAGCGCGGCCAGAACGCGCTGTGGAACAAGGGCGGCCTGCTCTACGCTCCGCCTTTCCAGTAATCCAGTACAGGCTGCGGCCCGGGCGCTGACAAGGCGTCCGGGCCGCACTATTTTCCATGCTGGACTTCAGCTTCCTCGGCCAGCGCGCCGGCTTTCAGATTGCCGAAAGCCTGTGGACGGTGACGGCCGAACACCCTTACTGGCAATTGATGCTTGCCGGCCTGGTCAACACCCTGACCGTCGCCGCCATCGCCATTCCCCTGGCCACGGCGCTGGGCCTGCTGCTGGGCGTGCTGCGGCTGTCGCGCCACCCGCTGCTGGCGCGCGTGCTGGCCTGCCTGGTCGAGCCCATACGCAACACGCCGGTGCTGCTGCAGATGTTCATGTGGTACGCGCTGCTGCTGCAATTGCCCGTGGTGCGCGAAGCCTGGCAGCCGCTGCCCGGCATCTACCTGTCGAATCGCGGCCTGGCGCTGCCGCTGCTCCAAGGCGCGGTCTGGTGGCCGCTGTGGCTGCTGCTGCCTTGCGCCGCGCTGTGGCGCCGCAGCCGCAGCCAGGCCGCGGTGTTTGCCGGGCTGGCGCTGTTGTGGGCCATTGCCGTGCAGGATTACTCGGCGCTGCACTGGGACCTGCCGCGGCTCGCGGGACTGGGCCTGCGTGGCGGCTGGAGCCTGAGCCCCGAGCTGACCACCTTGCTGCTGGGCCTGACGATCTTCCATGCGGTATTCATTTCGGACGTGGTGCGCGGCAGCGTACTGGCCGTGCCCGTGGGCCAGGTCAACGCGGGGAAGGCCCTGGGGATGAACGGCGCCACGCTGGCGCGCCATGTCATCTACCCCTATGCGGTGCGCGTGGCCGTGCCGCCCTATGCCAACCAATGCCTGATGCTGATCAAGAACAGCACGCTGGCCATTGCCATCGGCTACCAGGAGCTGATGGCCATCCTCAACACCACCATCACCCAGACCGGCCGCGCCATCGAAGGCATGACGCTGGCCATGGCGTTCTATGTGCTGCTGGGCACGCTGCTGGCCTGGGCAATCGCACGCTACAACACCCATGTCAACCGCTACAGCGTAGACGGCGCGGGCACGCTGCGCCG
>JBBKVU010000147.1:0-7015 GCA_037968595.1 Comamonas sp. | reverse complement strand
TTCACGAAATCGGGCTCGAACAGCAGGTAGCTGGCCAGGCCCGCGCCGCGCGCGTCGTTGGCGTCGGTGGTCACGCCCAGCGCGCCCAACAGGCTGCGCATGCTGCGCGGCAGGCCGGCGACATGGCGTGCGGCAATCGCATCCAGCCGCTGGGACGGCGCAATCACCAGCAACTCGAGCGGGCGCAGGCCGCTGTTGGCACGCGCCTCGGGCGGGATCAGCGCCAGCGTGGCATTGATGCGCTGGGCACGCTCCACGTCAAGCGCCAGCGCATCGAGAAAGATGTTCGACAGCGTATGTCCGGCGATCTGCGCCAGGGTCGGGTAGCTGGCCGCGACTCCCGTGGGCGCGCTTTCGCGCGCGCCCTGCATGCGCCCGGCGCCTATTACCAGCACCCGGTCTGAGCCCAGGTGAATGGCCGGGGCCAGGGGCGCGGTCTGGCGCATCGAGCCGTCGCCGAAATACTCGATATGCGAGCCGATGTCGAGGGCGGTTGCGGGAAAGATAAAGGGAATGGCCGAAGATGCGAGCAGATGGGCGTGGCTGATGTGACCGCCGATCGCCCGCCGCTGCGAGCGTACCCAGGGCTGGAGTTCGGCATTGGTTTCATAGAAGCTCACATGCTCGCCCGAGGTATAGCTCGAGGCCGTGACCGACAGCGCGCGCAGATGGCCCTGGGCAATCAGCCCGGGCAGGCGCGCCAGCGGCACCAGATCGGTCTGCAGCAGCTCGCCCAGCGGCGTGTTGTCGAGCAGCGAGCGCGGGCGCATGCTGCGCCAGCGGGTCAGGGCCCAACCCAGCGACAGCAGGCTGAGCCAGCGCGCGCCGCTGCGCAACATGCTCAATGCATCAGCGCGATAGACATGTTCTGTGTGCAGATGACTCCAGATATGGGCCATTTGCCGCACCGTGAGGTCGAAGTGGTCGGCGCCGCAGGCCAGTGCCGCGGCATTGATCGCGCCGGCCGACGTGCCGGTGATGATCGGAAAGGGGTTGGGCCCATGTCCATGCCCGCAGCTGCGCCGGATATGGGCAATGGCTTCGAGCACGCCGACCTGGTAGGCAGCACGAGCGCCGCCGCCCGTGAGCAGCAGGCCCGTGAGAGGAGGGGCAGGCACGGGCACAGCAATCCGTGCGCTGCTCTCAGGCAAAGAGGGGGAAGGCTGGGTCATAGGCGTTTCCAGTGTGCCCCGCGAGGTTCAAGCTGTGTTCAGGTCAAACCCTGGCGCGCCGTGTGTGCTCAGGCGCGGGCCTTGGCCAGCAGTGCCGCGAGGTCGGCGCCTTCGAGCACCACCAGTTGTTGATCGCGCGCATAGATGGCGGCGTTCTCGCCCAGGGGCTGCAATGCCACATAGACAGCCTTGGCCGCGGCCGCGCGGTTGCGCGCGGTCTCGAGCTCGCGCAGCGGCTCCACGCCGTGGTGGCCGGCTTTCCAGCGCCTGGCGCTGACCAGCGTGGTCTGCCCGGCGCGTTCCAGGCGGAAGTCAATCACGCCCTGGCTGAGCGCCTGCACGTCATAGCCTTCGGCACGCCACGCGGCTTCCAGCCGCTGGGCAAAGGCGCGCCAGGGTTGGTTGGCGCATTCGGTCAGCAGTCGGTCGACCTGGGCCGGGCTGGGCGCGCGCAGCTGGCGCCAGGCGGCAATGGCGCCCACCACCCACAGCGGCGTTGCGGCGAGGGCGCCGAAGGGCGCGATGTTCGCGGGCAGGGCCAGCATGCAGATCAGCGTCACGCCGGCGGCCAGCGCAAAGCTGAGCCACCAGCGCGAACGCAGCAGGATCGCAAACAGGGAATTGGGGGCCATCTTGAATTTCACGGGATCCTCGGTTTGGTGCGGTGCGGAAAAAATGCCAAGCCTGCATTGTCCTGCTTCTCGTGCGGACAGCGGCCCTTGGATAGACTTGGGCTCCCCCAAAGGAGTGAATCGAGAATGGCAGTCACAGAACAACAGCTTTTGGCCGCGCTCAGCAGCGTGCTGGACCCGCATACGGGCAAGGATTTCGTCAGCGCGCGCGCCGTGCGCAATCTGCAGATCAGCGCGGGGGATGTGGCATTCGACGTGGAGATCGGCTACCCCGCCAAGAGCCTGGTGCCTGAACTGCGCCGCCAGTTCGTCACCGCCGCCAAGACCGTGGCCGGCGTGGAAAACGTCTCGGTGGGCATCACCAGCAAGGTGGTTGCGCATTCCGTGCAGCGCGGCGTCGAACTGCTGCCCCAGGTGAAGAACATCATTGCCATCTCGTCGGGCAAGGGCGGGGTGGGCAAGAGCACCACCGCCGCCAACCTGGCGCTGGCGCTGGCCGCGGAAGGCGCGCGCGTGGGTCTGCTGGACGCCGACATCTACGGCCCCAGCCAGCCGATGATGATGGGCCTGACGGGCAAGCCCGAAAGCGTGGACGGCAAGACCATGGAGCCGCTGGAGAACTACGGCGTGCAGGTCATGTCCATCGGCTTCCTCGTGAACCAGGACGAAGCCATGATCTGGCGCGGCCCCATGGCCACGCAGGCGCTCGAGCAGATGCTGCGCCAGACCAACTGGAAAGACCTCGACTACCTGCTGGTCGACATGCCGCCGGGCACCGGCGACATCCAGCTGACGCTGGCCCAGCGCGTGCCTATGACGGGCGCCATCGTGGTCACCACGCCCCAGGACATCGCGCTGATCGACGCCAAGAAGGGCATCAAGATGTTCGAGAAGGTCGGCGTTCCCATCCTGGGCATCGTCGAGAACATGGCCGCCCATGTCTGCACCAATTGCGGCCACGTCGAGCATATCTTCGGCGCCGATGGCGGCAAGAAGATGGCCGCCGACTACGGCATGGACTATCTGGGCGCGCTGCCGCTGTCGCTGCAGATCCGCGAACAGGCCGACAGCGGCAAGCCCACCGTGGTGGCCGACCCCGACAGCGAAGCCGCGCAGATCTACAAGCGCGTGGCGCGCGACATGGCGGTGAAGATCGCGCTCAAGGCCAAGGACTTCAGTTCCAAGTTCCCGACCATCACGGTCAGCAAGAACACCTGATCGGGCTAGCGCGGCAGCCCGGGCCGCCAGGCAGACGCAGCCTGGCCGGGCGCTTCAGTACATGACGGGCTTGTGCCTGGGCGGCGGCGAGTAGCGGAACATGCCGCGCTCGACGATGGCCTCGCGCCCGCCGTTCTGCTCGATCTTGAGGGCTTGATCGGCGCGGCAGCGCGCGTTCACGGCCTCGGGATCGACAACGCCGCGCAGCGCCGCCTCGCATTCCTTCACGGTGGCGGCATAGGCGGGATCCTGGCCCAGATCCTGCAGTTCATCGGGATCGGCTTCGAGATCGAAGAGCATAGGCGGCAGGCCGACATAGAAGACAAACTTGAAGCGGCCGTGGCGGATCATGTAGCTCGCGGTCATCGCGCCGGCCGCGTGGTATTCGGACAAGATGGTCCGCTGCCCGGCTTTGCCGTTGGCGATATCCACCAGGGACTGGCCCGGCAGATCCACGTCGTCCGGCGTGAGCCGCGCGCCCACGCATTCGACGATCGTGGGAAACACATCGGCCAGCGTCACCGGCACGTCGCAGACCGCGCCCGCAGGGACACCCGCTCCCGCAATGATCATGGGGATTCCCGCGGATTCTTCATACATCGTCGACTTGCCCCAGAGCCCGCGCGCGCCCAGGTTGTCGCCGTGGTCGCTGCTGTAGATCACAAGCGTGTCGTCTTCGAGGCCTGCGTCCTTGAGGGCCTGGAGTACCTGTCCCACGTTGTCATCCATGAAGCTGACCAGGCCGAAATACGCCGCCAGCGAACGCTTCACCATCGCTTCATCGGTAAATCCTTCGTCATAGACCTGGCACTTGCGCAGGCTGTCGATGAAAGGGTGGGATGGTCTTTGGGCCTTGTCATACTGGGACGGCATGGGCATCCGGGCCTCGGGGTACATGTTGAACCATTTCTGCGGCGTCACCAGCGGAAAATGCGGCAGGACGAAGCCGACATACAGCGCCCAGGGCTTTTCTCCGGGCTGTGCTCCTTCCTTGCCCAGCCACTGCAAGGCCGCGTCGCGGATGTTCCTGTCGTATTCCGCGTACTCTGACTCGCCCGGCCCGGACTCCGGCCCCAGCATCGCCGACCCCTTGCGCACCGGCAGTTCCTCGCGGATCAGGCCCAGCAGATCACCTTTGCCGTTGACGATATGCAGCGGCAGGATTTCCTCGTCAAAGCCGTTGCGCCTGGCGTCCGAGCCTGTGTAGTGCAGCTTGCCTATGGACACTGCGCGGTGGCCCTGCCCCATCAGCCTGTGCCCCCAGCTCGCGGGATTGCCGCTGTACGCGGTGGCGTTGTCCCAGCACCCGATCTCGTGCACATAGCGGCCCGTGGCCACGCTGGCGCGAGCGGGCACGCAGATCGGGCAGTTGGTGTACGCCGAGGTGAAGCGCGTGCCGCGTGCCGCCAGGCGATCGAGGTGCGGCGTCTGCACAAAAGGGTGGCCATAGCAGCCCAGCGACTTCTTGTTGTGTTCGTCGGAAAAAATGAAAAGCAGGTTCTTGGGTTTCATGTCGGGATATCTCCGGGCGGAAAGGATCAGTCTTCCAGCGGGATGCCGGCGCGCTGGATGATGGACTGGTAGCGCGTGCGTTCTGTCGTGAGAAAGGCGCGGAACTCGTCCGGGGTGGAGCTGCGTGGCGTGACGCCCTGTTCGGCGAAGCGCGCCTTCATCTGCGGCTCGTTGATCACCTGCGTGAAGGCCGCATGCACCTTCTCCACGACGGCCGCCGGCGTGCCGCTGCGCAGCACGATTCCCCACCATTGCGTGATGTGGTATCCCGGCACGGTAGCGCTGAGCAGCGGCACTTTCGGCAGATGCGGGTCGCGTTGCGCTCCCGTGACGGCGATGGCGCGCACCCGGGCTGAATCAATATGCGCGCGCGCCGACAGCGGCGAGGTGATGATGAAATCGGCCTGGCCGCCAACCACGTCGTTCAGCGCCTGTCCCGCGCCCTTGTAGGGCACGTGCAGCAACTCGACCTGCGCCATGCCCGCCAGCAGTTCACCGGCGAGATGGGAGGCAGTTCCCAGGCCGGCCGAAGCGTAGGAGACGCTGGCTGGATGGGCCTTGGCGTGGGCGATCAACTGGGCGACGTTGTTCACATTCTTCAGGCGCGGGCCCAGCACCAGCACGTTGTCCGTTTGCCCCATCAGCGATACCGGGGCGAAGTCGCGCTCGGCGTCGTAGGGCAGCTTCTTGCGCAGGAACGGCGCCACGGCCAGGGCGGTAGGAGTGGCGAGCAGCCAGGTATATCCATCGGGCGGCGACTTGGCCACGGCGTCGGCGGCAATGACGCCGCCGGCGCTGGGCTTGAGTTCCACCACGAGTGGCTGGCCCAGCAGCTGCGCCAGGCGCTGGCCGACCAGGCGCATCAGGATGTCCGGCGCGCCGCCTGCGGTTTGTCCTATGACCACCTTGATTGGCCGCGAAGGCCAGCTCTCGGCGCAGACCGCGCCCGCGCCCAGCGCGGCATACAGCCCGCCGGATGCGGCCGCGGCGAGCATCACTTTCCTTTTTGTCTCATCCATGGTTTGTCCTTTTGGTGCTTCGGGCGGGGTCTGGACAAATTATTTGCCCGTCGTGGATTCAAGAAAAGTCAATAATTTGGATAGTTCGATTCGTTTTGGTTATGTCTAAAGGCTGCAATGAACAACCTCTCCCCCTCGAACTTCACCAACCAGGCGTTGCGCCGCTTGCGCCTGCGTCATCTGGAACTGCTGGATGCCTTGGGTGAAGTCGCCACCGTGAGACTGGCCGCGGAAAAGCTCAGCCTGTCGCAGCCCGCGGCAAGCAAGATGATTCAGGAGCTCGAGCGCGTGTGCCAGACGCCGCTGTTCATCCGAGGCCGGCGCGGGGTCGAGGCCAACGCGCAGGGCCGGCTGTTGATACGGCAAGCGGGCCTGGTCATGCATCAACTCAATGCGACAGGACGCCAGCTGGAGGCGCTGTCCTCGGGCGCCGGCGGCCTGCTGCACGTCGGCTCGTCGTCCGTCATATCGATGCTTCCCCGGGCGATCTCGCTGATGCGGCAAAGGAAACCGGAGTTGCTGATCCGCGTCAGCGAGAACTCGCCCCGAGCGCTGCTGGCGCGGCTGCTGGACGGGGAAATCGACTGCGCCTTGACGGCGCTGCCGCCCGATGCGCTGCCGCTGGCGGAGGTCGGTGATCTGCAGTTGCGCCGGATCGCCAGCGACAAGATCTGCGTTGTGGCCTCGCCGCGCCACCGGCTTGCGCGCAAGAAGGTGTTGCAGTGGTCCGATGTGCTTGGCGAGCCCTGGGTGCTGTCGCCGCCGGACGCATTGACGCGGCAGAAATTCGTAGAAATCTGCCTGCAGCAAGGTTTCACTCCCCCTTTGCCTGCGGTGGAGACGGTTTCAAGCACGACGGTGCGCTGGCTCGTGAATTCCGACACCGCGCTGCTGGGCCTGATGCGCCTGCACCATGGCCAGGATGAGGCGGAAACCGGTCTGATACGGATTCTCCCTGTCCGGCCGGAAATACCGCTGCCCGATATCTCGCTGATCGCGCGCAAGGACCGGCTTGCCGATCATGCGGCGCTGGAAGCGTTTTCGCGGGCGCTGGAGGGCGCGAGTCAGGCACGGTAAGCAGGCTGAAGACTGCCTGAAAGCACGGGCTGCGCAGCGGGGAAGCCGCGTGGGGGCATTCCCTGCGCAGCTGCGCGATAGGCTATCGTGACGTCCATGAATGGATCTTCTGCTTGGGCTTTGGGTTGGCGCACGTTGTGGCGCGATGTGCGCGCCGGCGAGCTGCGCCTGCTGATCGTCGCCGTGACGCTGGCCGTGGCGGCGCTCACGGCCGTGGGCTTCTTTGCCGACCGGCTGCAGGGTGGGCTGGAGCGCGATGCGCGCCAGTTGCTGGGCGGCGATGTGGTGGTGGTCAGCGACAACCCGCCGCCGGCGCAATTTGCCGAACGCGCGCGGCAGCTGCAGCTGCAAAGCGTGGTCACGGCCAGCTTTCCGACCATGGGCC
>JBBKVU010000146.1:0-7634 GCA_037968595.1 Comamonas sp. | reverse complement strand
CTGCACCAGCTGCACCGCGGCCGTGGCCGCGCTCGGCTGGAGCTCGCTGCTGACCGACGGCGCAGCGTCCTCGGCCGCGGTGCAGCTGGTGCAGGGTGGAGCGCCCCAGCAGTCCGTGCCCGTGGAGGTCGTTGCCATGCAGGCCGGCGACGGCGCCCCGGTCATGCTGCGCGACCCGCGCCTGGACGAACTGCTGGCCGCCCACCGCCAGTACAGCAGTGTCGCGGCGCTGCAGATGCCGGCCAACTTCCTGCGCAACGCAAGTTTTTCGGACGCCGCGGTACGCCGTTGAACGGTGCGCGCCGGGCTGCAAAACGCGTGCAATGCGTGCATGATGGCGTGGATTTCGCGCGCCGCGCGCCCGCGCATGCGCGCCGCAGGGAACCAAATCGCCTGAACGCTTTCCAAACTGTGTTTGCTTCGAGAATTGTGAAAGGATGAGAATGTCCCATACCCCCTGGAGATCGGCCCGTTCCTGCGTGCTGGCATCGGTGATGACGGTCGCGTCCGTCGGCGCCATCCTGCCCCTGCCCGCTTTGGCGCAGGCGCCTGCGACGGCCGTGCGCGGCCTGCCGGACTTCACCGAGCTGGTGGAGCAGGTCGGGCCTTCGGTGGTCAACATTCGCACCTCGGAAAAAGTCGCCAGCCGCGGCGCGGCCAGCGGCATGGACGAAGACATGCTGGAGTTCTTCCGGCGTTTCGGTGTGCCCATTCCCAACCTGCCCCAGCGCCCCCAGCGCCCGCAGCAGCCGCAGCAGCCTGAAGAAGAGCAGCCGCGCGGCGTGGGTTCGGGCTTCATCCTGACGCAGGACGGCTACGTGATGACCAATGCGCATGTGGTCGAAGGCGCGTCCGAAGTCATCGTCACGCTGACCGACAAGCGCGAATTCAAGGCCAAGATCATCGGTTCGGACAAGCGCACCGACGTGGCCGTGGTGAAGATCGATGCCACGGGCCTGCCCGCGGTCAAGGTCGGCGACGTCAACCGCCTCAAGGTCGGCGAGTGGGTCATGGCCATAGGCTCGCCGTTCGGCCTCGAGAACACCGTCACGGCGGGCATCGTCAGCGCCAAGCAGCGCGATACCGGCGAATACATTCCCTTCATCCAGACCGACGTCGCCATCAACCCCGGCAACTCGGGCGGCCCGCTGATCAACATGCGCGGCGAAGTGGTCGGCATCAACAGCCAGATCTACTCGCGCTCGGGTGGCTTCATGGGCATTTCCTTTGCCATTCCCATGGACGAGGCGATTCGCGTCAGCGACCAGCTGCGCACCACGGGCAAGGTGACGCGCGGGCGCATAGGCGTGCAGATCGGCGCCGTGACCAAGGATGTCGCCGAGTCCATAGGCCTGGGCAAGGCCCAGGGCGCGCTGGTCAGCGCCGTCGAAGCCGGCTCGCCGGCGGAGAAGGCCGGCATCGAGCCCGGCGATGTGATCACGCGCTATGAAGGCAAGGCCATCGACAAGTTCGGCGACCTGCCGCGCATGGTCGGCAACACCAAGCCCGGCACCAAGAGCGCGATCACCGTGTTCCGTCGCGGCAGCCAGCGCGACCTGACCATCACCATTGCCGAAGTCGAGCCCGACGAGAAGACGGCGGCCGCGTCCACGCCCAGCGAGGAAAAGGCGCCCAAGGCATCGGCTGCGGCCCAGCAGCTGGGCCTGGCGGTGACCGAGCTGACCGAGGCGCAGAAGAAGGAACTCAAGGTCAAGGGCGGCGTGCGCGTGGTCTCGGCCGAAGGCGCGGCCGCGCGTGCCGGTCTGCGCGAAGGCGATGTGCTGCTGGCCGTGGCCAACACCGAAATCGCCGGCCTCAAGAGCTTCGAAGCCGCGCTGGCCAAGGCCGACAAGGCCAAGCCCATCAACCTGCTGGTGCGCCGCGGTGAATGGGCACAGTACGTGCTGATCCGCCCTGCGCGCTGACCCATCGGTGGTGGACAAGCGCCTATGCCCTGGGGCGGCGCTTGAACCACCGCTACTCTGAGCGTGGCGCATTGGGTAGAATCGCCTGTTGCGGCCTGGACAGGCTGCGACGCTGAGGCGCGCCGGAACAGTTTCGCGTGCGCAGCGCGGGCACGATCGCCCGCACGCATTCCCCTGTCGCCATGTGGCAATTCCCTTCGGGGGGCGGTGAGGCGGGCTTTTGAATATGGGCTTTTTGCCTACAATGAAGCCCCAACCATCGCAGTTGCCCTAGATTGTTGGTTCAGGGCGCGTCCTCAGTCGACGCGCCCTTTTTTCTTGCACGCGCTCTCCTTGTTTTTTTCTTACCAGACGCCCTTCGTTGATGAAGCACATCAGAAATTTTTCCATCATTGCGCATATCGACCATGGCAAGTCGACTCTTGCAGACCGACTGATCCAACGCTGCGGCGGTCTCGCCGAGCGCCAAATGGAAGCGCAGGTGCTGGACTCGATGGACATCGAGAAAGAGCGCGGCATCACCATCAAGGCCCAGACGGCAGCGCTGCAGTACAAGGCCAAGGACGGCCAGATCTACAACCTGAACCTGATCGACACCCCCGGCCACGTCGACTTCTCGTATGAAGTCAGCCGCTCGCTGTCGGCCTGTGAAGGCGCGCTGCTGGTGGTCGATGCCTCGCAGGGCGTCGAAGCCCAGACCGTGGCCAACTGCTACACCGCGCTCGACCTGGGCGTGGAAGTGGTGTCCGTGCTCAACAAGATGGATCTGCCCAACGCCGATCCCGACAACGCCAAGGCCGAGATCGAGGATGTGATCGGCATTGACGCGACCGATGCGATTCCCTGCTCGGCCAAGAGCGGCATGGGCATAGACGAGATTCTCGAAGCCATCGTCGCCAAGATTCCCCACCCCAAGGGCGAGCCCGAAGCACCGCTGCGCGCGATGATCATCGACAGCTGGTTTGACTCCTATGTGGGCGTCGTGATGCTGGTGCGCGTGGTCGACGGCCAGCTCAGGAAGAACGAACGCATCAAGCTGATGGCCACGGGCGCGGTGTTCGAAGCCGGCTCGCTGGGCGTGTTCACGCCCGGCAACGAGCCGCGCGATGCGCTGCGCGCGGGTGAAGTGGGTTACGTGATCTGCGGCATCAAGGAATTGAAGGCCGCCAAGGTCGGCGACACCATCACGCTGGAAAAGAAGCTGCCCAACAACCTGGGCCCGGCCACGCAGGCGCTGCCAGGTTTCAAGGAAATCCAGCCCCAGGTCTTTGCCGGCCTGTACCCGACCGAAGCCAGCGAGTACGACTCGCTGCGCGACGCCCTCGAGAAGCTGCAGCTCAACGATGCGTCGCTGCAGTATGAAGCCGAAGTCTCGCAGGCGCTGGGCTTTGGCTTTCGCTGCGGCTTCCTGGGCCTGCTGCACATGGAGATCGTGCAGGAGCGGCTGGAACGCGAATTCGACCAGGACCTGATCACCACCGCGCCCAGCGTGGTCTACGAAGTGGTCAAGGCCGATGGCGAAGTCATCATGGTCGAGAACCCGTCCAAGATGCCCGATCAGGGCCGGATGGAAGAGATCCGCGAGCCCATAGTCACCGTCCATCTGTACATGCCGCAGGAATATGTGGGCCCGGTGATGACGCTGGCCAACCAGAAGCGCGGCGTGCAGCTCAACATGGCCTACCACGGCCGCCAGGTCATGCTGACCTACGAGATGCCGCTGGGCGAAATCGTGCTGGACTTCTTCGACAAGCTCAAGAGCGTCTCGCGCGGCTATGCCTCGATGGACTACGAGTTCAAGGAGTTCCGCGCGTCCGACGTGGTCAAGGTCGACATTCTGCTCAACGGCGAGAAGGTCGACGCGCTGTCCATCATCGTGCACCGCTCGCAGTCGGCCTACCGCGGCCGCGCGGTGGTCGCGAAGATGCGCGAAATCATCAGCCGCCAGATGTTCGACGTCGCCATCCAGGCAGCGATTGGCGCCAACATCATCGCGCGCGAAACCGTCAAGGCGCTGCGCAAGAACGTGCTGGCCAAGTGCTACGGCGGCGACATCAGCCGCAAGCGCAAGCTGCTCGAGAAGCAGAAGGCCGGCAAGAAGCGCATGAAGCAAATCGGCGCGGTTGAAGTGCCGCAGGAAGCCTTTCTGGCGATTTTGCAAGTGGAGGATTGATGCGAGCAATGCAATGGATCACGGCCGCCGTACTGGCAGCCTTCTTGGGGTACATCGGTGCCTGGTATCTCGGCGCGCTGCAGGGCAACTTCTCGCTGCTGCTGTTCCTGGCCACCGTGGTGACCGGCGTCTACTGGGTCGCCGAGCGCCTGTACTTCTGGCCGCGCCGGCGCAAAGCCGCGGCCGCGCTGGAAGAGTCCGTCATCGCGCGCCGCGCCGAGCTCGATCGCAAGGGCATTGCCAAGCTCGATCTCGAAGTCAGCCCCGAGGCCCGCGGCCGCGTGCTGATGCAGCCCTGGTGGCTGGACTGGACGGCCGGCCTGTTCCCGGTGATTGCAGCGGTGTTCGTGCTGGGCTGCTTCCTGTTCGAGCCGTTCAAGATTCCGTCGGGCTCGATGATTCCCACGCTGATGATCGGCGACCTGATCCTGGTCAACAAGTTCACCTACGGCGTGCGTCTGCCGGTGATCAACAAGAAGATCATCGAGACCGGCAGCCCCGAGCGCGGCGACGTGATGGTGTTCCGCTATCCGCCCCAGCCCAATCTCGACTACATCAAGCGCGTGATCGGCGTGCCGGGCGACGAGGTTGCCTATCTGAACAAGCGCCTGACGATCAACGGCCAGCCGGTGGAAACCAGCAAGCTGCCCGATTTCTTCGAAAAAGACGAAATGCGCTATTTCCAGCAGTTCGAGGAAAAGATCGGCGACAAGCCGCACCGCCTGCTCAACAACGCCAACGTGCCGGCCTTCATTCAGGGCGCGAGCAACTTCGCCTACCGCGAGAACTGTCGCTACAGTGTCGAAGGCGTGACCTGCAAGGTGCCTGAAGGCCATTACTTCGTGATGGGCGACAATCGCGACAATTCGCTGGATTCGCGCTACTGGGGCTTCGTTCCTGACGAGAACATCGTCGGCAAGGCATTCTTTGTCTGGATGAACTTCGGCGACATTCAGCGCATCGGTGGTTTCCACTGAACGCTGCCGCATATATAGGCCTGGGCCGAGGGGGCCCGCGACGAGGAGACGGGAACATGAGAATGCAAAGCATCGCCCGCCGCACGCGCCAGCGTGGGCTGTCCTTTCTGGGTCTGGTGTTTCTGGCGGTGGTCGCCGTCTCGGTGGTCGCGATTGGTGGACAATCCGTTCCCATCTTCATCGAATACCAGGCCGTGATCAAGGCCGCGAAGAAGGCGGCGCGCGAGGGCGCCACGGTGCCAGAAGTACGCGCCAGCTTTGACCGATCCGCGACGATCGACAGCATTACTTCCATTCAGGGCAAGGATCTGGAGGTGACCAAGCACAATGAACGGGTGCAGGTCTCCTTCAGCTATACCCGCGAGATCCATCTCGCCGGGCCAGCCTATCTCGTTTACCGTTTTGAGAAGCAGACTCCCTAGGTGCAACCCGGACTTATCGCATTGCAGCAGCGCCTGCAGTACACATTCAAAGACTCTGCCTTGCTGCAGCGTGCGGTGACGCACCGCAGCTTTTCGGCAGACCATAACGAACGCCTCGAGTTTCTCGGCGACTCGGTGCTCAGCCTGGCCATTTCCAGCCTGCTGTTCGAGCGACTGCGCTCCCTGCCGGAAGGCGACTTGTCGCGCGTGCGCGCCAACCTCGTCAAACAGGACACGCTGCATCGCATCGCGCTGCGCCTGCAATTGCCCGACGTGCTGCGGCTGGGCGAGGGCGAGTTCAAGTCGGGCGGCAAGCAGCGCCCCTCCATCCTGGCCGATGCCGTCGAAGCGGTGATTGGCGCTGTCTACCTCGATGCCGGCTACACGCCGGCCGAAGTGCTGGTGCACCACCTGTTCGAGAAGGTGGAAATCAACCCGCAGATGGACGCCGCCGCCAAGGATGCAAAGACCGCACTCCAGGAGTGGCTGCAGGGCCGCAAGATGAAGCTGCCGCAGTACCGTGTGGTGGCAACCACCGGCGCGGCGCACCGCCAGCAGTTTGAAATTGAATGCGCCATCGCCGAGATGGACCTGGTCGAGCGTGGCATGGGTGGATCCCGCCGCGCGGGCGAGCAGGCCGCGGCCGAGGCCATGTTGACCACATTGAAAGCGAAAAACCATGAATGACGCTACCCACGACGTAGCCGGCGACGCAGGCGAGGAAAAGCCTGAGGCGCAACTTGACGATATCGGTGCCATGCTGGCCGCGGCCGGCGCTCCGGTCCATGTCGAAGGCCAGCGCTGCGGCCTGATTGCCATTGTCGGCAAGCCCAACGTCGGCAAGTCGACGCTGATGAATGCCCTGGTCGGCCAGAAGATCAGCATCACCTCGCGCAAGGCCCAGACCACGCGCCACCGCATCACCGGCATTGCCACGCGCGAAGCCACGCAGTACGTGTTTGTCGACACGCCGGGCTTCCAGACCCAGCATTCGACCGCGCTCAACAAGTCGCTGAACAAGACCGTCATGGGCGCGATCAGCGACGTCGACCTGATCCTGTTTGTCGTCGAAGCCGGCAATTTCACCCTGGCCGACGCCAAGGTGCTGAGCCTGTTCAAGCCCGGCATTCCCACGCTGCTGCTGGCCAACAAGCTCGATCAGGTGCACCGCCGCGCCGACCTCGCGCCCTGGCTCAAGAGCATGCAGGAGCGCCACCCGTTCACCGAGTTCGTGCCCATGTCGGCCAAGAAGCGCGACGACATCCAGCGCCTGTTCGGCATCTGCGAGAAGTACCTGCCCGAACAGGCCTGGTTCTACGGCCCGGATGAACTCACCGACCGCAGCGAGAAATTCCTGGTCACGGAAACCGTGCGCGAAAAGCTGTTCCGCTTCACCGGCGACGAACTGCCCTACACCTCCACCGTGGTGCTCGACAAGTTCAGCGAAGAGAAGAGCAAGGAACACAAGCGCTTCGTGCGCGTGGCCGTGACCATCATCGTCGAGCGCGACGGCCACAAGGCCATGGTCATCGGCGACAAGGGCGATCGCCTCAAGCGCATCAGCACCGAGGCACGCCAGGAACTCGAGCGCCTGCTCGACGCCAAGGTGTTCCTCGAAGTCTGGGTCAAGGTGCGTTCTGGCTGGGCCGACGATGAAGCGCGCGTGCGCTCCTTCGGCTACGAATAAAGCGTCCAGGCCAGCATGGCCGCCAAGCGCGTCTCCGACGAACCCGCCTTCGTGCTCCACAGCTATGACTGGAGCGAATCCAGCCTGATTCTGGAGGTGTTCACACGCCACCGGGGCCGGGTCGCGCTCGCGGCCCGGGGCGCGAAGAAGCCGACCTCCAATTTTCGCCCCGTGCTGCTGCCGCTGCAGCCGCTGCGCCTGACCTATACGCTGGGCGCCGAAGGCAATGCCGAAATCCACACCCTCAAGGGCGCGGAATGGGCCGGCGGCCATGTGATGCCCATGGGCGAGGCCCTGCTCTCGGGCATGTACCTCAACGAACTGCTGCTGCGCCTGCTGGCGCGCGACGACCCCTATGCGGCGTTGTTTGATGTCTACAGCGGCGTGGTGCGCGTGCTTGCCGGCACCCAGGGAGAAGCGCTCGAGCCCGTGCTGCGCGCCTTCGAGCTG
>JBBKVU010000145.1:0-10148 GCA_037968595.1 Comamonas sp. | reverse complement strand
TCGGTACGCCGGGCGCCGCCGCGCCGCCGGGCGCGCAGCTGCCCGTACAGCCGCGCAGCTTCACTTTTGAAATGCCGCTGTTTCGACCCGGAGTGCAGGTCCAGGAAGGCGGGCGCAATGAAACCGTCAGCCATGTGGTGCTGCGCCGGCGCGAAATGGTGGTCTATCTCGTGGGCCGCGAAGACCCCGTGCGTCCGGACAGGCTGCGGCTGCAGCCTTCCAAGTTCACCACCGCACGCCGTGCCGAGGGACTGAACTGGTTCCTGTGATCGGTCGCGAGCGGCCTGGGCCGTTCGCGCCCGCCGCTAGCGTTCGGCCATGGCTTCGCCCAGACGCACCGGGCTGCCTGCCTGCCACAGCACGTTGAACTGCAGGGGCTGCTTGGGAAACAGCAGCACCACGGTCGAGCCCAGCAGGAAACGCCCCATTTCCTCACCCTGGCGCAGCAGCGGGCCGTCCTGTCCGTACTGCCAGCGCCGGATTTCGGCGCTGCGCGGCGGGTTGACCTGTCCATGCCACACGGTGGCCATGCTGCCGACGATGGTCGCGCCCACCAGCACCATCACGAACGGTCCGGCCGCGGAATCGAACACGCAGACCACGCGTTCATTGCGCGCAAACAGCCCGGGCACGCCGCGCGCGGTCACGGGATTGACCGAGAACAGGTCGCCTGGCACATAGACCATTTCGCGCAGCCGGCCGTCGCAGGGCATATGGATGCGGTGGTAGTCGCGCGGACTGAGATAGATGGTCGCGAAGTGGCCGTTGTCGAACTCGGCCGCCAGCTTGGCGTCGCCGCCGACCAGCGCCCGGGTCGAATAGTGGTGGCCCTTGGCCTGGAAGATCTGGTCGCCGGCAATCGGCCCCAGCTGGCTGACCGCGCCATCGACCGGGCAAATCCAGGGCGCCTGGGCCAGCGGGCGCACGCCGGCGCGCAGGCTGCGCGTGAAGAAGGCGTTGAAGGTGTCATAGCTTGCGGGATTGGGGTTTTCCGCTTCGGCCATGTTGACCTTGTAGCGCGCGATGAAGCGCTCGATCACCCAGGTGGTCAATCCGCCGGCCCTGGCACTCGCCAGTCGACCCATCAGGGCCGTGAGCGCCTGCTTGGGCAATAGATATTGGGGGAGCACGGCAAGTCGATCAGACACAGATTGGTTTCCAGATGATTCAAGGCAAGCAGCGCATTCTAGCGACGCATTCACGCCATTGCCCATACGGATTGGCCCACCCCTGGCCCACCAGCGCGCAGCCTGCGGCCCGCTTTGTTATCCTGGGGTGCACTGCACTTACTGTCCTGCCCGTGCCTGCCTCCCAGTCTCCCGCCTCCACCCCACCTTCCCCGCGCCTGTCACCGCTGCGTGGCTTGCTGCAGCGCCTGATACCCCACCCCGTCGGCATCGATGCCAAGGAAGCCCTGCGCATGGTGGTGGGCGTGATGCTGGGCCTGCTGATCACCGGCTTTCTGAGCCGCTGGTGGGCCGGCAGCGGCAATGACTCGTGGATGATTGCCTCGCTCAGCGCCAGCGCCGTGCTGTTGTTCGGCATGCCCGCCAGTCCCCTGGCCCAGCCCTGGCCGGTGCTCGGCGGCACGGTGCTTGCGGCGCTGGTATCGACGCTGTGCCGGCTGCTGGTGCCCGACCTGGTCTGGGCCGCATCGCTGTCAGTGGGCGTGACGCTGGCAGGCATGCTGCTGCTGCGCTGCTTTCACCCGCCTGGCGTGGGCATGGCGGCGTTCGTGGTGCTCGAACACAGCAACGGTCTGGACCTGCTGGTCTTTCCGGTGCTGTTCAACATCGTGGTGCTGCTTCTCTGCGCCATTGCCTACAACCATGCGACCGGCAAGCCCTACCCCATGCGCCGCAATGCAACCAGCGGCCAGCACTTCCAGAAGTCCGACCTCGACGCCGCGCTTGAGCAGTACAACCAGGTGCTGGACATCAGCCGCGCCGACCTGGAGGGCCTGCTGCACCTCGCGGGCCGCGCCGCCTTCCAGCGCACCCTGGGCGACCTGCGCTGCGCCGACATCATGTCCAGGCCGCCGCTGGCCGTCGAGGCCGATGTCTCGCTGCGCGAAGCCTGGGCCTTGATGCGGCAAAAGAACATCAAGGCCTTGCCGGTCGTCGATGACCGGCATCAGGTGCAAGGCATGCTGTCCCAGTCCGACTTCATGCGCACCACCGCGCTGGAATCTCCCGAAGGCTGGAGCCAGCGCCTGCGCAAGCTGGTGGCAATAGGTGCCAAAAAGCCACAGACCGTGAGCGATCTGATGAGCGGACCGGCGCAGACCGCCTTTGCTGACCAGCAGGTCATGGAGCTGATTCCGCTGTTCTCCGCGGGAGGCCACCACCATTTGCCGATTGTCGACGCCGAGCAGCGGCTGGTGGGCGTGATCACCCAAACCGATCTGGTGCGCGCCCTGGCGTCGGCAATCACGCCCACACCCTAGCAGGCATGCCGCCCAGGGGTTACAATCTGGGAGATTCCGTACAGCGCCCCGCCTGTGCGAATGAAGCCGTTTTCCGGCCTTCTGACCGCTGTGCGCCTGGAGCGCAGCGGCTTACACCGCCGCCATGCACAGCACTTCAGTGGCCCTCACGGGTTGGTGCATGCTGCTGTGCCCTCCCCTCACAGGCGCAGCGACCCAGATTTATATGAGAGATTGAGAATATGGCCAAAGAAGAATTGATTGAAATGCAAGGCTCCGTCACGGAAGTCCTGCCCGACTCGCGCTTTCGCGTGACGCTGGAAAACGGACACCAGTTGATTGCCTACACTGGCGGCAAGATGCGCAAGCATCACATCCGTATCCTGGCCGGCGACAAGGTGTCGCTGGAAATGTCGCCCTACGATCTGACCAAGGGTCGCATCACGTTCCGCCATCTGGCAGGCCGTGGCCCAGGTCCTTCGCCCCGCTAAGAAGATGGCAGGCGCAGTATTTTTGAAATATTTTTGAAAATTCAAAAAAGCGCCCCGCAAACCCCCTTAGAATTCTTTTTGTCGGAGCGTAGCGCAGCCTGGTAGCGCATCTGCTTTGGGAGCAGAGGGTCGCGAGTTCGAATCCCGCCGCTCCGACCATTATTTTCAAGTGATGACAGTGACTTAGACAACGTTCCGAGGTCTTGAACCAAAGTAAAATGTCTAACCCTCTTGGGAACTGTCTAGCTCTAAGCCAGACGAAAAAGGCACTGCAAGGATAAAACCTCGCAGTGCCTTTTTTCTTTTCGTCTTCAGCCACCCCCACCCATCTCATTGCCCCTCTTGGGCCCTCCTTGTCGCCATCTGACAGGGCAAACCGACACTGCGAGTCGCCGGCTATTGGCAGAAGCGGCAGCCATGGGCAGCTGCAGTTTCTATGAACGATCAGAGCATGCGGCGCCTGGCGACCACACGAAATGCCGACGGCTTTCGCTTGGTGTTTCAGCTCCGCATGTTGAACGCTTTTTCGTAAACTTGGCAGATGCAACCGTCTGCGCCCCGAAATCAGGGAGATGCGGCATGTTGCGCCCATCACAAGTCAGGCACCATGCAAGCATCCTCGATCCTGGTTCGTTCGGCCCTGGAATCAGAACTCGACGTTCTGCTCCATTGCGATACCTACGCCCAGTCCAACGAAAGCCGTGTGCAAGAACTCCGGTTTGCTCTTGAAACACGCTCTTGCCTGATCGCGCAAGCATCGTCGGAAGCCGTGGGTTTCGTCCTCTTGCAGTACAGCTTCTTTGGCAACGGCTTCATTCCGCTGGTCTGCGTAGCGCAGCACCGTCGAGGTCACGGTTTTGGCCTGCAGCTATTGCTTGCCGCCGAGCAGCACTGTCGAACGACCAAGCTCTTCACCTCAACCAACCGCTCCAACAGTGCGGCCCAGCGTTTGTTTACAAAAGCCGGATTTTCACCCAGCGGTACTATCGAAAATCTGGACGAGGGGGATCCAGAGCTTGTCTATTTCAAGCGGGTCTGCCGCTAGCCCCGGCCACCTGCACCTGCATTCACTTGGAATACCCAGACACGGGAAATAATCCTTCTGATCACCTGAGATCTCCTCAATGCAGGAACGGGCGATACTCATGCCCGTAGAGAGCAGCCGCCCCTTCCTCCAGATAGGCCCACCTACAGGCGCTTGCTCGCCCAGGACCTCAGGCTTTTCAATTCGTTTTACCCATCCCATGCATATCGAAGAACGCATCCGAATCGCAGTCCCGCCCGCGGCAATCGAGCTCATCTGGAGTGAAGTAGACCGATGGCATCTCTGGGACCCGGACACAAAACAAGCCTTTCTCAATGGTCCGTTTGCCGTTGGAACAAAGGGTCGAATAACTCCCCGCAAAGGCATGGGCGTGCCGATGGCAGTCACGGAGCGTACCGAGGGCCGTTCGTTCACCGTCGAGGGCTACATCCCCTTATTCCGAATGCACTTCGAACACACGGTTACTCCGCTGGCCGAGGGCTCGGAGGTCACTCACCGCGTGTGGTTCACAGGCCCACTTGCCTTTCTCTTTGGACCGAGCGTTGCCAAGCAGGTGCGCGCAGGCCTTCCTCGAACCATGCAGTCCCTTAAGGAATATGCTGAGCAGCGCCCAAAGCCTGAGTTAGCAGCTGCTTAGGCAGGAACCCCGGGCATGGGATATGGCGGCGGATCCCTCCCTCCGGAAGGACTGGGTGTCCGCCGCTATTTCGAGCTGCGACCCGCTTGAATTCGTCAGGCATGCGAACCCCTGGTGTTCAGGCGTTCAAGCGGAATGCCTTCGGCGATACGCATGCGCGAGGTAGAGAGCCGCCGGTCAAGTTCGCAATGGATTGAAAAGAGTGCCCCATGACTTTTGACGTGTTTGGTCGACTGATGCAAATTGAAAGATATCAGGACGAATGGCGTGCCTATCGGCCGGGCAATGACGGCAAAAGACGTCCGTCCAGCTTGGCCATCCCAAGCTTCATTCAAGCGCATGAGCTGGAGCAGTATCTGACCGACATTTTTCATGAAAACGCCTCACCCCGGCATCCCGAGGTCCTGCGGTTGAAATGAAATTTGCCGCGGCAAACATGCATCGCATCGGGCGCGTTTCTCCGTGAACCGCGCAGCCAGTCAAACCGGCGCTTTCATGCAACTCGGAGCACGGCAAGCGCGACCCTCGACATGGGTCGCGGCTCAGGTGCCCCGCAGATGTTCGCGCCGCTCCATGCGGCGGCCGACCACGGTCGCCTCCGCCAAACGCTCCCAGTGGCGTGCGCGCACCGCCCGGTCAACTTCTACCTGGCCTGGCATGCTCGGAGGCAGCTTGCAGGCCCATGGATGCTTCAAAGTCAGACAATTTAATCCCTCCAAGCGTTTCAGGTCTCCAAAACCGCCTTAGAATACTAGCTGTCGGAGCGTAGCGCAGCCTGGTAGCGCATCTGCTTTGGGAGCAGAGGGTCGCGAGTTCGAATCCCGCCGCTCCGACCAGTGATTCAAGGCCTTGGCTAGAAATAGCCAAGGCCTTTTTTCCGTCTGGACACCGCGCATTCCGCAGCCGCTCGCAGGAAAATGGCTTGCGTCCAAGAAAATCCCCCTCCCCGATCTACAGCAAACATCTCAGGGAACCGATGCTGCTTGATTGCATGTAAGCTGCAATCAGCCCTGCAGTACATCTTGCGCTGACAGCAAAGCCGCCAGGTAAGCCTGTATGGTCAGACGTGCCTGGCGCTCCAGCGCCGCCACATCGGGGTGCTCCGGCGTGCGGATATAGGTGTGGGCGCACAGGCCGTAAAGAATGGTCTGGGTCACGCGTGCGGCTTCGCGTGCGGGAAAGGCCGTCGGCAGGTCAGACGCGGCCTCAAGCGCCTGGGCCCATTCGCCCACAAAGCGGTCATACATGGTGCGGTAGGCCTCGGCGCTGGAGAAATGGCGCTCGAGCAGATAGTGCGCACTCCACTCCTGGGCCGGGCCCGTATGCGCCTCCAGCTGCGAGCCAATGACCGCATCCACCATGGCACGCAGCGGCTGCCCCGCCGCTGCGGTTCTGGCATCGCGCAAGGCAGCCAGCAAGGTCTTGGTGCGCAGATGCAGGCAGACCCGTGCCAGGTCCTCCTTGCTGGCGAAGTATTCGTAGAAGCTTCCCAGGCCGGTGCCGGCCAGCGCCACGATCTCGCGAATGGTAATGCTCGCATACCCTTGCTCGACCAAAAGCCGAACAAAGGCCTGCTGCAGTGCCAGCGAAGTGTGCAGCGCGCGCGACTGGCGCGGCTTTCTGCGCGGGGGTGGAGCGGAGGAACTGCTTCTGGGTGGCATGTGGCTGGAATCCGAACACCTGAAGGCGTGGTTTTGCCTAGAATTTTTGCATATCCGTTTGCATGCCCAGGCCGGCCCCGGCGCGGAGCCTGGCCGGCAGGCGCGCAAGCGTTTCAAGGAGACTCAGCATGACAGGCATCCACCCCGACAACCAGGCGCCCGAACTCAGGGACTACAACGTCTATACCAGCGACCCGGTGCTGCGCCGCGCGGTGGCCCGCGGCGAGGCCCTGTGGCGCGACGCCGAACTGGTGCGCCAGGGCGCGGAGTACGGCGCCGAAGCGACGCTGCGCGCCGCCGAGGACGCCAACCATTACGAACCCGAACTGCACACCTTGTCACCCCAGGGAGAGCGCATCGACCAGGTGAAGTTCCACCCGGCCTGGCACACCATGATGGCCATGGCCAGGCGCAATGGCATTGCCAACCTGCCCTTCCTCGACGAACGGCCCTCGGCCTGGACGGCACATGCCGCGTCGCTGTACATGCACAGCCAGATCGAGTCCGGCTCCACCTGCCCGACCACCATGACCAAGGCCTGCATTCCGCTGATGCGCCTGAACGCGCCGCTCAACGCCTTGACCGCGCCGCTGCTGGCCTCGCTGGAACACGATGCACGCGACATCCCGCTGGCGCAGAAATCGTCAATGACCGTGGGCATGGGAATGACGGAAAAACAGGGCGGCAGCGACGTGCGCAGCAACACCACGCTGGCCGTCCCCGCCGGCCACGGGCCCTGGGGCGAGGAGTTCCTGCTCACCGGCCACAAATGGTTTTTTTCCGCCCCGATGTGCGACGGCCATCTGGTGCTGGCCAAGACCCGGGAGCGCGGCTCAAGCTGCTTTTTCGTGCCACGCTGGCGGCCCGACGGCAGCCGCAATCCCATCCACATACAGCGCCTCAAGGACAAGGTCGGCAACCGCTCCAACAGCAGCAGCGAAGTGGAGTTCAAGGATGCCTTCGGCGTGCTCATCGGCGAGGAAGGCCGCGGCATCTCGACCATCATCGAGATGGCGACGTTCACCCGGCTGGACTGCGCGCTGGCCAGTGCCGGCTTCATCCGCCAGGCACTGGCCCAGACCCTGCACTACACGCGCCATCGCCATGCGTTCGGCAAGGCGCTGATCGATCAGCCAGTGATGACC
Source organism: Comamonas sp. (assembly GCA_037968595.1). GTDB lineage: Bacteria > Pseudomonadota > Gammaproteobacteria > Burkholderiales > Burkholderiaceae_C > Comamonas. The sequence goes on along the minus strand of JBBKVU010000145.1, from coordinate 2,744 downwards.
GAGCTGCTGGCCGACATGGCACTGGAGTCCGAAGCCGCAACGCTGCTGGCCATGGACCTGGCCAGCCACTTTGGCTCCACCGCCCCGCTGGACACCGCCTGGCGCCGCGTGATGACGCCCGTGGCCAAGTTCTGGAACTGCAAGCGTGCCGTGGGCCTCACGGGCGAAGCCATGGAAGTGTTTGGCGGCAACGGCTATGTGGAAACCGGCCCCATGGGCAGGCTGTTTCGCGAGGCGCCGGTCAACTCGATCTGGGAAGGCTCGGGCAATGTGATGTGCCTGGACGTGCTGCGCGCCGTCTCGCGCAACCCCGACGACGCACACCTGCTGCTCGACCATCTGCAGGACATCGCCACGCAGGCGCCTCCGCTGCTGGCCCAGGTGCAGCAACTGCGCGCCGCACTGCAGTTGCCGCCCGAGACGCTGGAACGCCAGGCACGGCGCTTTTCCCAGCGTCTGGCGCTCACCGCCCAGGGCTGCCTGATGCTGCAGCACGCAAGCACCGAGGCCGCATCGGCCTTCATCGGCAGCCGCTTCGATCCCGACTGGGGCCCGGTCATGGGCATCACGTCGGGCAGCCATGACCCGGCCGCGCTGCTGCGCGCGGCCTGGGTTTGAGGAGTCACCCCATGATGGATTTTGTTTCCCTGCTCGACCAGCAGGCGCGCAGCCAGCCGCACAAGCAGGCCTTGCGCGGCGCGGGCCGCTCCTGGACCTATGAGGAACTGGCCCAGGCCAGCCGGTGCGCTGCCAGCGTGCTGCAGGCCCAGGGCGTTCAGGCCGGCGACAAGGTGGCGCTGCTGTGCCTGAACACCCCGGGATTTGTCTTTGCCTTGTTTGGCGCCTGGCGCCTGGGCGCGGCCGTCGTTCCCGTCAACCACAAGCTGCAGGCGCCCGAGATCGACTATGTGCTGGCGCATTCAGGCGCGCGCCTGTGCCTGGTCGATGGCGCGCTGGCGCCGCTGGTGCAGCGGGTGTCCACGGCCGTCACCTGGCTGGCCACCGACAGCGCGGCCCCGCCCATGGCCGACTTCGACGTGCTGCTGGAGGCAGCCGCGCCACTGGCCGGCGACGACACGCCTGCCAGCGACACCCTGGCCGAGGTGCTCTACACCTCGGGCACCACGGGCCAGCCCAAGGGCTGCCTGCACAGTCATGCCAATGTGTTCCACGCCGCGCTGTGCGCCGCGGCCAGCACTTCGTTGAGCCACCGCGAACGCACCTTGATTGCCATGCCCATCTGGCATTCGTCACCGCTCAACAACTGGCTGCTGGGCACGCTGCTGATGGGCGGCACGGCCGTGCTGCTGCGCGAATACGCACCCCAGGCCTTTGTCGACGCGCTGGTCGACGAGCGCATCAGCTTCACCTTTGGCGCGCCGATTGCCTTTCTCGCGCCGCTGGCCGTCGTGCCCGATATCGGCAGCTACGATTTCGGCGCCATGCGCCTGTGGGCCTATGGCGGCGGGCCGCTGGGCGCCGACATGGCGCACAAGCTCGCGCGCAGCTACCGCAGCGACCGCTTTGTCCAGGTCTATGGCATGACGGAAAGCGGGCCGCTGGGCACCGTGCTCCACCCCGAGGACGGCATTGCCAAGGCCGGCTCCATAGGCCGCATGGGCGTGCCCGGCGTGGCCATCGAAGTGCGCCGGCCCGACGGCGGGCGCTGCGGCGCGGGCGAAGTCGGCGAAATCCACATGCGCTCGCCGGCCATGATGCAAGGCTATCTGGACAATGCCCAGGCCACGGCCGCCGCCTTCGACGAGCGCGGCTGGTACCGCAGCGGCGACCTGGCGCGCGTCGACGAAGACGGTTTTCTGTTCATCGTCGACCGCTTGCGCGACATGATCATCACCGGCGGCGAGAACGTCTATTCCAAGGAGGTCGAGGATGCGCTCGGCGCCCATCCCGACGTCCAGGATGTGGCTGTCATCGGCCGCCCGCACGCCGAATGGGGCGAGACCGTGGTGGCGGTTCTGGTCGCGCGCCCTGGCCGCACGCTGGTGCCCGACGAGCTGCGCAGCTTTCTTGAAAGCCGGCTGGCGCGCTACAAGATCCCGCGCGTCTTCGAGCTGCGCGATACGCTGCCGCGCACGGCCACCGGCAAGCTGCTCAAGCACCCGCTGCGCGCGCCGCAGGCATAGGCGCTCGCGGCGCGGCACGCTTGGGCTCGGTTCAGGTCAGGACGCTTCATCGATCACGGGATTGCGCAGCACGCCCAGACCTTCGATTTCCACTTCGCAGATGTCGCCCGGCTTGAGCCAGACCTGGGGCTTGCGCGCCAGGCCCACGCCGGAAGGGGTGCCGGTGATGATCATGTCCCCGGGCTGCAGCGCCATGCCTTCCGAGCAGGCGGCAACCAGGGTGGCCACGTCGAAGATCATGCTGTCGGTGTTGGCGCTTTGCAGCACCTCGCCGTTCACGCGACAGGTCACTTGCAGTCCCCTGGCCCCGGCCGGCAGTTCGTCGGCCGTGACGAACTCCGGGCCGAAGCCGCCGCTGCGGTCGAAGTTCTTTCCCCACAGCCATTGGCCCGAACGGAATTGATAGTCGCGGATCGAGCCTTCGTTGAAGATGGAGTAACCGGCCACATGCTCCAGGGCATCTTCCTTGGCGATGTAGCGACCCGCCTTGCCGATGACCGCCACCAGCTCGGCCTCATAGTCGAATTGCGTCGAGACCTTGGGCCGCACCAGGGGTGCACCATGTGCGACCCACGATGTAGGGAAGCGCTGGAACAGCAC
>JBBKVU010000144.1:0-4753 GCA_037968595.1 Comamonas sp. | reverse complement strand
GCGCCGCGCCAGCCCGTTGTCGGTGATTGCCAGGCCGATATTGGCCACCGGCGCCGTCACGGCGTTGATCGCGCGCGACCAGCAGCTGCTGCGCCTGGCGCTGACGCTCAGCGAGGCCGACGCGCCGGTGGCCAATATCGGCCTGGCAATCACCGACAACGGGCTGGCGCGGCGCTGGCTGCGCGACGAGCCCGCGGTCACGGACGAAGTGCTGCCCTGATGCGGCCGGCACGCGAGGCCAGGCGACGAACCGGCGACAGGCCCCGCGCCCGGCCTTGGGTATAGTGGCAAAGGCACACACAACTACTAACGGAGATATCCCCTTGGCCTACGAAATGCTGGAAGTTCGCACCGAAGCCGACAAAGTCGGCGTCATCACCCTCAACCGCCCCAAGCAGCTCAATGCCTTGAACGAACAGCTCATGACCGAGCTGGGCGCGGCGCTGCAGGCGTTCGATGCCGATGGAAAAATCGGCTGCGTCATCATCACCGGCAGCGAAAGGGCGTTTGCCGCGGGCGCCGACATCGGCGCGATGGCCAACTACAGCTTCGTCGATGCCTACAAGGGCGACTACATCACGCGCAACTGGGAAACCATTCGCAGCATACGCAAGCCCGTGATCGCGGCCGTGTCGGGCTTTGCGCTGGGCGGCGGCTGCGAGCTGGCGATGATGTGCGACTTCATCATTGCCGCCGACAACGCGAAGTTCGGCCAGCCGGAAATCAAGCTGGGCGTGATTCCCGGCGCCGGCGGTACGCAGCGCCTGCCGCGCGCCGTGGGCAAGGCCAAGGCCATGGACATGGCACTGACCGGCCGCATGATGGACGCCACCGAAGCCGAGCGCGCGGGACTGGTGAGCCGCGTGGTCGCGCTCGACAAGCTCATGGACGAAGCCCTGGGCGCGGCGCTGCAGATCAGCGACTTCTCGCAGATCGCGGTGATGGCGGCCAAGGAATCGGTCAATCGCGCGTTCGAAGGCAGCCTCAGCGACGGCGTGATGTTCGAGCGCCGCCTGTTCCACGCGCTGTTCGCCACGCAAGACCAGAAGGAAGGCATGGATGCGTTTGTGAACAAGCGCCCAGCCACGTTCACGCATCAGTGAAGCGGAAGATTTTCTGCAAGAAATTCCTTGAACGGCGTGAGGCCTCTGTTTCTTGCATATAATTGCTCGCTTCGGTCGTATAGCTCAGTCGGTTAGAGCGCAGCATTCATAATGCTGATGTCGCAGGTTCGAGTCCCGCTACGACCACCAGATAGGAAACCGCAGTGCTTGCAAAAGCACTGCGGTTTTTTCTTTGCAGCAGCGAAATTTTCAAGCGCCGTTTCAGCTGGCGGAGAAAAATTTCCAACTTGGCTGCAAAAGCGACTTCTTCCTATATAATTGCGGGCTATCGGTCGTATAGCTCAGTCGGTTAGAGCGCAGCATTCATAATGCTGATGTCGCAGGTTCGAGTCCCGCTACGACCACCAAATACCAGCCCCAAGCGCGCAAGCTCTTGGGGCTTTCGCTTTTTGCAGCGGCTGCGCCCAGCCCCTGCCCTTTCAGGTGACGCGGTCTGGTCGGCACGCGTGCGCCATCGGGTCTCGACAGCATCTTCGACAAGAGCGACTGCCGCACCCTTGGCGGGCGCGGCAATACGTGTTTCTTTGTTACGCGCTGCATCCAAACGCGCCGCTCCCGGGTAGTGGATAGGTCGGCACCAAATCGCAACAAAACAGCGTGCATGACATTTCCTCCACTTCAAGGACATGCAATGAATCGATCCAAGATCTTTCGCCCGGTAGCGGTTATGTCGGCTGTTTTCGCTCTTGTTGCCTGCGGCGGCAACGACGATGACGCGGGGGTGGTGCCGGACCCGCCGGCGGTCACGCTGGGCAATGCCATCGCCGTCACGGCATCGGGCCGGGTCATCAGCTTCAACCGCACGGCGCCGGGAACGCTCAACAGCAACGTCGCCCTTTCGGGGCTGGCGGCCGGTGAATCCCTGGTCGGGATCGACACCCGCCCGGCCGACGGCCAGATCTACGCGGTCAGCTCGAACAGCCGCATCTATACGCTGGACGCCAGGACCGGTGCGCTGACGTTCAAGTCGGCGCTCAGCACCGCGCTCGCGGGCAGCCAGTTCGGCGTCGACTTCAATCCGGTCGCCGACCGCCTGCGTCTGGTCAGCAACACGGGCCAGAATCTGCGCGTCGATGTGAGCACGGGCGCGGCCACCGTCGACGGCCCCATCAATGGCGTGACCGGCGCGGCCATCACGGCTTCGGCGTACACCAATTCGTTCGCCGGCGCGACGACGACCCAGCTCTACAACCTGGACGCGGCCGGAACCCTTTACCAGCAGGACCCGCCCAACAACGGCACGCTGGCCAATGCCGTGGCGCAGAAGGTCGCGTTCTCGGCCAGCAATGGTTTCGACATCGATGCGCGCAGCAACCAGGCCTATGCGGCGCTGTCGGTGAACGGCAGTGCGCAGCTCTACACGATTGCGCTCAGCGGCACCGACGGCGCGAAACGCGTGGGCACGATTGGCAGCGGCGAAGCATTGCTGGGGCTGGCGCTCACACAGGCCGATGCGGCCGTGGTCTACGCCCTCGATGACGCAGGCCAGCTCAGAAGCTTCTCGCCGGCCACGCCCGGAACGCTGTCGGCGCCCGTGAAGATTTCTGGCCTCGCCGTGGGCGAAAACGTTCTGGGAATCGACTTCCGCCCGGCCAACGGACGCCTCTATGCGCTGACCGGCAACGGCCGCCTGCTGAGCGTGGATCCGGCCACCGGCGCCGCGACCGTGGCGGCGACCTTGAGCGCCGACGCGGCCGACACCAGCCTGCCCTACGCCGGCTTGCGCGGCAGCAGCTTTGTCGTCGATTTCAACCCGGTGGCCGACCGCCTGCGCGTGATCAGCAACCTGGGCCAGAGCCTGCGCATCAACGTCGACACCGGCGCGACCACGACCGACGGCGACATCAACCGCGCCACGCCCGCCGTGGTCGCGGCCGGCGCCTATACGAACAGCTTTGCCGGCACCACGGCCACCGATCTCTACGACATCGACAGCGCACAGAACGTGCTGGCCAAGCAGACGCCGCCCAACGACGGCACGCTGTTGAACGTCGGCGCGCTGAATCTGAGCGTCAACGGCGCGGGATCGCTGGACATCGCGGGCGGCGCCAACGGCCTGGTGCTGGCCGCGCTGCGCACCTCACCCCTGGGGCCGTTCAGCCTCTACACCGTCGCGTTGACGACCGGTGCGGCCACGCTGTACGGCAACCCCAGCGGCGACGCCACGCGCTCGTATATCGGCGGCGCAGCGGGCCCGGTGGTGCGCGACATCGCGATTCGCTATTGAGAGCGAATCCGCGCTTCTGACGCGACGCGCTCCACGCCTTGCCTCCCAAGGCGGCGTGGGCCGTCGCGCCGCGCTATCGCAAGTTCCGCATAACGAAGCATGAAAAGCTTCGTTGGGTAAATCGGCAGGCAAATCTAGCATCGTCAGGCTATCGCTGAACCACCGTTCCTGGTGGACCGCAGCGAACCCATCACCTGCCGCTGGATTCCCATGCCCACTACCCAAGCCCCCAAAGCTGCCCTCGACACGCGCGTGCGCGTGGCTGTCGATGTCGGCGGAACGTTTACCGATGTCGTGCTGCTGCGCGGCGCGACCAAGCACACCGTCAAGGTGCTGACCACGCCCCAGGCGCCCGAGCGCGCCGTGCTGGCGGGCGTCGAGGAAATCCTGCGCCTCGCGGGCCTCGCCTGGCCACAGGTCGAGCTGCTGATCCTGGGCACGACGCTGGCGACCAATGCGCTGATCGAGCGCAAGGGCGCGAAGACCGCGCTGATCACCACCGAAGGCTTTCGCGATCTGGTCGAGATCGGCCTCGAGGACCGCTTCGCGCAATACGACGTGTTCCTCGAAAAGCCCGCGCCGCTGGTGCCGCGCCACTGGCGCCATGGCGTCGTGGAACGCGTCAATGCCGCGGGCCAGGCGCTCACGGCGCTGGACGAGGAGCAGGTCGTGGCGCTGGCGCGCCAGCTCGTGGCCGACGGCATTGAAAGCGTGGCCGTGTGCTTCCTGCACGGCTATGCGAATCCGCTGCATGAACGCCGCGTACGCGCCCTGCTGGCCCAGCATGCGCCCGAACTCTGGGTCTCGCTGGCCTCCGATGTGTGCCCCGAAATCCGCGAATACGAGCGCCTGTCGACGGTCTCGGCAAATGCCTATGTGCAGCCGCTGGTCGCCGGCTATCTGCGCCGCCTGCAGCAAGGCCTCAACGAGCGCGGCCTGCATTCCGAGCCTTTCCTGATGACTTCGGGCGGCGCGCTGACCACGCTGCAAAGCGGCATCGACGAACCCGTGCGCCTGGTCGAGTCCGGCCCCGCGGGCGGCGCGGTGCTGGCGCGCCAGGTGGCCGAGCAGATAGGCGCCAAGCGCGCGCTGTCGTTCGACATGGGCGGCACCACGGCCAAGATCTGCTTCATCGACGACTACCAGCCGCAGATCAGCCGCAGCTTCGAGTTCGGCCGCGTGCACCGCCATCTCAAGGGCTCGGGCCTGCCGATACGCATTCCCGTGATCGAGATGGTGGAGATAGGCGCGGGCGGCGGCTCGATTGCGCGCGTCAACCACCTGGGCGTGGTCCAGGTCGGCCCCGACAGCGCAGGCTCCAGCCCCGGGCCCGCGGCCTATGGCCTGGGCGGCGAACTGCCCACGGTGACCGACGCGCATGCGGCGCTGGGCCATGTCGATC
>JBBKVU010000143.1:0-3023 GCA_037968595.1 Comamonas sp. | reverse complement strand
CCTCCGGCTTGATCGAGATCAGCACGTTGTCGCTATTGCCCGAAGGCGAGACCCACAGGCCGTGCGAGTGCAGATTGGTATCGTTGAAGCAGCCGCGCGGGCGTGCCGCATTGATATCTTTTGTAGCGCACTGCTCGGCCGACAGCGCCGGCAACTGGTTGTACAGTTTGAAGCGCACGGTCTGCCCCGGCGCCATCACCACGGTGGGCGCCATGAAGGTGGCCGCATTCTCGTCGCGTCCATCGAGCGCCAGGCCGTTCGTCTGCTGGTAGGAACGCAGGCGCACCTTGTCATGCTTGGCCGTGGTCGGGTTGTAAATGGTGCCGTTGGCGTAGCGGATGTACATGTCATAGGATTTTTCGAACTCGTCGCGCTTGCTCGCCGCGCGGTTCGCGGGCCTGGCGCGCGCCTTCAGTTTCGGCGGCTCCTGCAGCAGGCGCAGCTCGAGTTTGGGCACGGACTTCAGGTTCAGGTCGAGATTCAGATCGACCGTGGTTTCCGCGGCGAAGGCGGCGCCGCAGGCGAACGGCATGGTGGCCAGGCACAGCGACACGTAGCTGCGGGGAAGGCGATTGGACATGACAACTCCTCGATTGGACTCGGCAATGGAAGCATGGCTGGGCATGCGTATTTTTTTAATTAGTAACATTGCCATTATCCATAATGACAAAGAGTCAATACTCACACTAAGTCACTTGTTGTATTTATTGCTGAGGGGTACTGATTGTGGGCTGATGCGATGGGAGCGCTTGCCGCCAGTGCCTGAGATGAGGGGATGGCGTTGGCCGCTGCGCGGCCAACGGCCCGCGCGCAGCGCGGTGGGATGGCGATTCGGAGAGCCTGCGCGCCCTTCAGGGCGCTCCGTCTTCGAATCCCACCGTTCCGTCCAGACAAATAAAAAAGCCTCCCGCAGGGGGAGGCTTTTTTATTTGATTCTGGCGGAGACGGTGTCCGCCTAATTGGCGTCCGGCAAATGCCGCTAGATACCTCTACGCCCTTGAATTCGTGCGTTTTTTTTCCAATTAGTCCGCTTGGTGTCGCTTGAGTGCGGTAAAATCCGTGCTTGATATGTGGGTAGGAATGGGGGTAGGCGATGGCGCGCACGGTCGAAAAATTGACAGCGTTGGCGGTAAGCAAGGCAAAAACACCGGGCTATTTTGGCGACGGGGCCGGCCTATACCTGCAGGTTTCGAAGACTGGTACGAAGAGCTGGATCTTCCGGTACACGCGGGAGCGTAAGCAGCGAGAGATGGGCCTTGGAGCCGTGCACACGGTAACCCTGGCCGAGGCGCGCGGCAAGGCGCGAGATTGCCGGGCGCTGCTGCTGGAAGGAAAAGACCCACTGGATACTCGCGCGGCCGACAAGCTGACCGATGCGCTGGACCGCGCTCGGGCCATCACGTTCAACCAATGCGCCGGCGCCTACATCGCAGCGCACCGTGGCAGCTGGAAGAACGCCAAACACGCGGAGCAGTGGGAGAACACACTGGCGACTTACGCCGCGCCGTTTATTGGTGACTTGCCTGTGGCCGCCGTCGATACCGGCCTGGTGGTTAAGGTACTCAGCCCTATCTGGCAGGAAAAGACGGAGACAGCCACCAGGTTGCGGGGCCGCATCGAGAGCATTCTGGACTGGGCGACCGTCAGCAAGTACCGCATGGGCGAAAACCCGGCCCGTTGGCGCGGCCACCTAGATAACCTGCTGGCGGATCCCGGCAAGCTTGGGCGGGTGAAGCACCACCCTGCCCTGCCGTGGCAGGATGTGGGCGAGTTCATGAAAGATCTGCGCCAGCGCGAAGGCATGTCAGCGCGCGCCGTGGAATTTGCGATCCTAACCGCAGCCCGATCGGGCGAGGTTCGTGGCGCCGTGTGGGAGGAGATTGACCTAGACTGTGCCCTGTGGACCATACCGGCCGTGCGCATGAAGGCCGGGCGGGAGCACCGTATTCCGCTGTCGGCCGAGGCGATTGCTCTGCTCAAGCAGATGCCGCGCGTGGAGAAGCATGTTTTCCCTGGGAGCAAAAAGGCAACACCCTTATCTGATATGAGCCTGACGGCGGTGCTGCGCAGGATGAATCGGCACGATATCACCGTACACGGCTTCCGGTCGACATTCCGCGACTGGTGCTCGGAATCGGTTGCAAACTCGTTCCCGCGCGAGGTTTGTGAGCATGCGCTGGCGCACAGCCTGCCGGACAAGGTCGAGGCAGCGTATCGCAGGGGCGACCTGCTGGAAAAGCGCATATTGCTGATGCAGGTGTGGGCAAACTATTGCAGCACGATTCCGGGCGTGGCCAGCGTAACGCCCATCCGGGGTGCCGCGGCTTAGGAGATTACCGACACCCAGCAATAGCTGCCTCCAGCTCGGCCTCGTATTTTCGTCCACGCAGCCAGTCCCGCGCCAGCGCCAGGACGATCTCTCCATCCGTTGCCGCTGGGGCCAGCTGGTCGAATTCGTAAGCCGGCCGCTGCTGCACCGACTTTACGCATGACTTAAAGACTGGAATTTCGACGCGCTGAACCGCCGGCGGCGCGCCGGCGCAGCCGACAAGCAGCAAGGCCATGGCCAAACTTGCCAATTTGGTCAAGTTGAAGGTTTCCTTGTTCATCGCACGCCCTCCAGCAGCAGCCTGACGGTCGGCATGGCCTCTTCGCAGGTAGTGGCGCGCGCGCCAGCGACCTGCGCCAAGGCCGCATCGTACTTTTTCCCCTTAGCAACGGCCGCCGCCTGGGCCGCTGCGCCGCGCTCCTGCGCCGCCAGGGTTGCCTTGGCCATTCCATCGATGGCGCGGTTTTGCTCGCTGATCGAGCTGCGCAACTGCGCGCTGACGCCCTGCTCCTGCACCAGAGCAGCGCGTGCGGTGTCACGATCGCCGGCTGCCAGCCACCAGCCGGTGCCAGTGGCGCTGGCCACCACCAGAAGTGCCGCGGCCAATGCTACGGTCGCTGCCTTCCAGATTCCGCTGACGGCGGTGCCCACCAGCGCGCCCAGGGCGATCACGCCAGCACCCGCTGCGCCACCG
>JBBKVU010000142.1:0-7780 GCA_037968595.1 Comamonas sp. | reverse complement strand
GCCCGCCCCACATACCAAGGAGACAAGAATGTACCCAGCATCGACGACACCCGGCAGCTGCTTCAGCCAACGCCTCACGCAGCGCCTTGCACTGGCCCTGGCCCTGGCTGGCGCGGCCGGCGTGGTGCAGGCCCAGGGCGAAGCGCCCAAGTACGGCGGCACGCTCAACTTTGCCAGCAGCAGCGCGGGCGTGGCGACGCTGTCCTGGGATCTCGCCGACTGGCAGGCCACCTTGCAGACCCGCGACACCGGCCAGTTCTACGAGCAGCTGTTTGGCGTCGACCTTTCAAAGGCCAAGAGCCGCGGCGGCAAGTACCCGTTCACCATCAGCGGCTGGCAGCCCACCGACGCCATGCGCGGCGAACTCGCCGAAAGCTGGAGCTGGCCCACGCCGCTGACGCTGGAGGTCAAGCTGCGCCAGGGCGTGAAGTTTCCCGCCAAGAAAGGCGTGATGGCCGAGCGCGAGCTGGTGGCCGAGGACATCGTCTTCAACTTCAACCGCATGAACACCAGCCCCAAGCGCACCCAGGGCTACTACGACCATGTCGACAAGGTGGAGGCCACGGCCAAGCACACGGTGCTGTTCACCTTCAACAAATACATTGCCGACTGGGACTACCGCTTCGGCAACGGTTTCTTCTCGGGCATCGTGCCCAAGGAAGTCGTCGATGCGGGCGCGGGCAACTGGAAGAACGTCAACGGCACGGGCCCGTTCATGCTGACCAATGTCGCCCAGGGCAATGCGCTGACGTTCAGCAAGAACCCGGTCTACTGGGACAAGCTGAGCGTTGCCGGCAAGAGCTATCAGCTGCCTTTCATCGACCGCGTGGTGCACCGGGTGATCAAGGACGACTCCACCCAGCAGTCGGCGCTGCGCACCGGCAAGATCGATATCCTGTCCTCGATTTCCTGGGAAGCGGCCAAGGAGCTGAAGAAAAGCACACCCCAGCTGCAGTGGAACCGCTGGCTCACGACCAGCGCGCCGCGCGTTGCGCTGCGCGTGGACACCAAGCCCTTCAACGATGTGCGCGTGCGCCGCGCGCTCAACATGGCGGTGAACAAGCAGGAGATCGTCGACAAGTTCTACGGCGGCGAGGCGGCGCTGTTCACCTTTCCCATGCATCCCGAATATGTGGGCTACCACCGGCCGCTCAACGAGCAGCCGGCCTCGGTGCAGGAGCTGTTCAAGTACGACCCGGTCAAGGCCAGGAAGCTGCTGGCCGAGGCCGGCTATCCCAACGGCTTTGCCTTCAAGATGCAGATCTGCAGCTGCAACGTCGAATCCATGGAGCTGATGCCGCTGGTCGCCGCCTATCTCGAAGGCGTGGGCGTGAAGATGGAGATCACGCCCATGGAATACGGTGCCCATCTGTCGGCCATGACCAGCCACACCAATGCGGCCGGCTACCTGACCTCGATTCCCGATGTCAACCCGACGACCTCGCTGCGCATCAACTTCGGCAAGGACCAGGTCTACAACGCGCCGATGATGAACGACGCCAAGTTCGATGCGCGCGTCGCCGAGGCCAATGGCGAGCGCGATGAAGCCAAGCGCCAGCAGATGCTGCGCGAACTCACCAGCCAGGTGCTCGACCAGGCGCCGGCCATCTGGATGCCCGCGCCCTACCGCTACACCGCCTGGTGGCCCTGGGTGAAGAACTACGGCGGCGAGATGTTTGTCGGCGCCGGCCGCTTCGCGCCCATCCACGCCCAGCTCTGGATAGACCAGGACCTGAAGAAAAAAATGGGCTTCTGAACGCCGGCCGCGCATTTCCAACTTTCACCCCCGGGCCGCGCGCCCGGCAGGAGCACCCCATGGCAACGCCTGTACTGCAAGTGAAGAACCTGACCACGCGCTTTCGCACCGAGCATGGCGAGGTCACGGCCGTAGACAACGTGTCCTTTGAAGTGCACGCCGGCGAGACGCTGGCCATCGTCGGCGAGTCCGGCTCGGGCAAGAGTGTGACGTCGATGTCGATACTCGGCCTGATCCCCAGCCCGCCGGGAAAGATAGAACAGGGCGAAATTCTCTTCGAAGGCCAGGACCTGCTCAAGCTCAATGCCGAACAGATGCGGCGCATACGCGGCGACCGCATCGCGATGATCTTCCAGGACTCCATGGCCTCGCTGAATCCCTCGATCACGATTGGCAAGCAGATCGCCGAGCCGATTCACCTGCACCGCAACGCGCCCTGGAGCGAAGCCTACGAGCGCGCCAGCGAACTGCTGGCGCGGGTGCAGATTCCCGACGCGAAAAGCCGGCTGTCGGCCTATCCCCACCTGTTTTCCGGCGGCATGCGCCAGCGCTCCATGATTGCCATGGCCCTGGCCTGCGAGCCGCGGCTGATCATCGCCGACGAGCCGACCACGGCCCTCGATGTGACCGTGCAGGCGCAGATCCTGGACCTGCTCAAGGCGCTGACGCAAAAGGACCAGACGGCGATGATCCTCATCACCCACGATCTGGGCGTGGTCGCGCGCTACGCCGACCGCGTGGCCGTGATGTACGGCGGGCGCATCGTCGAGCAGGGCTCGGCGCGCGACATCTTCGAGCAGCCCCGCCACCCCTACACCCAGGGCCTGCTGGCGTCGATTCCGCGCATCGACAGCGACCCCGACCAGCCCCTGCCGGCGATCGAAGGCATCCCGCCCGATCTGTCCGCTCTGCCCCCGGGCTGCGCGTTCTCGCCGCGCTGCCCGCGCTCCAGCCGCGACTGCGATGCCGCCCGGCCCGCGCTCACGCGCGTCAAGGAAGGCCACAGCAAGGCCTGTTTCAACAGCTGAGCCCGGAGCACGCCATGCAAGAGATTCTCAAAGTCGAAGACCTCAAGATCCACTTCCCGGTGATGAAAGGCGTGATCTTCAAGAAGCAGGTGGCCACCGTCAAGGCCGTGGACGGCGTCTCGTTCTCGGTGCGCCGCGGCGAGACGCTGGGCGTGGTCGGCGAGAGCGGCTGCGGCAAGTCCACCACGGGCCTGGCGCTGATGCACATGCTGCAGGCCACGAGCGGGCGCATCCTGTTTGAAGGCGAGGAAGTCACGCCGGCGCAGCTCAAGCAGTTTCGCAAGCGCGTGCAGATGGTCTACCAGGACCCCTACGGCTCGCTGAATCCGCGCATGAAAGTCAAGGACATCATTGGCGAGCCGCTGGAAGTCCACGGCCTGGCCAGGGACCCGGAGAAATACCAGCGCCGCATTGCCGAGCTGCTGCGCATGGTCGGCCTGCTGCCCGACATGGCCGAGCGCTACGCGCACGAATTCTCGGGCGGCCAGCGCCAGCGCATAGGCATTGCGCGCGCGCTGGCACTCGAGCCCAGCGTGATCGTCTGCGACGAACCGGTCTCGGCGCTCGATGTGTCCATCCAGGCGCAGGTCATCAACATCTTCAAGGAACTGCAAAAACGCCTGGGCCTGACCTATGTGTTCATTGCCCACGATCTGGCCGTGGTGCGCCACATCAGCGACCGCATTGCCGTCATGTACCTGGGCCGGGTGGTCGAAGTCGCCTCGCGCGAGGAGCTCTACAGCCATCCCAAGCATCCGTATACGCAGGCGCTGCTGTCGGCCGTTCCCGAAGCCAACGTCGATGCCGAAAGCCGCCGCCAGCGCATCGTGCTCAAGGGCGAGATCCCCAGCCCGCTGCGCGTTCCCCAAGGCTGCCGCTTCCATACCCGCTGCCCGGCCGCGATGCCGCGCTGCAGCACCGACGACCCGGCCATGCAGGAAAGCGCCAGCGGCCATGCCGTCGCCTGCCACCTCTATCCGTGAAGACTTGTCCCTGAAGGAACTACCGATGGATGCCCAGACCTTTCCCGAATTCAGCACCAACTACCCGCTGCTGCTGACGACCTTCATGAAGCGGCCAGTGCGCTACTACCCCGACCAGATCGGCGTGGTCTACCGCAACCACATCAGCGGCGAGTACCAGCGCTTCACCTGGAAGCAGTGGCACCAGCGCGTGTGCCAGCTTGCCCATGCACTGCAGCAACTGAAGATCGCCGGTGGCGCGCCCGGCCGCATGGGCGATCGCGTGGGCACGATGTCGTACAACACCCACCGCCACCTCGAGCTCTACTACGCCGCACCCTGCTCCGGGGCCGTGCTGCACCCGATCAACATCCGGCTGTCCGAGGAGCACATTGCCTACACCATCAATCATGCCCAGGACAGCGTGATCTTCGTCGACGATGTGGTGCTGCCGCTGCTGGAAAACATCTACGAACGCATCAAGGACACGGTCAAGACCTTCGTCTACATGTCGGACAGGCCCGGCCTGCCCGATACCCGCATTCCCAACCTGATCGAATACGAGCAGCTGATTGCCGGCCAGCCCACAAGCTTTGACTGGCCCTATCTGCACGAGGACACCATTGCCACGCTGTGCTACACCACCGGCACCACGGGCCAGCCCAAGGGCGCGACCTTTTCGCATCGCCAGCTGTACCTGATGACGCTGCACGGCATGGCGCGCCAGAGCATCGCCAACACGCCCGATTTCGTGCAGGCCGAGCGCCTGGGCGAGAACGCCGTGCCCATGCTCAACACGCCGCTGTTCCATATCCATGGCTGGGGCTCGCCGTTCAGCACGGTGTTCAGTGCACAGAAGATCGTGCTGCCCGGCACGTTCACGGTGCGCGGCTTCTGCGAACTGGTGGAGCGCGAGAAGGTCACTTCAGTGGGCATCGTGCCGACCATCGCCGCCATGCTGCTGGAGTTCAAGGACTTCGACCAGTACGACCTCAGCAGCCTGGTCAACGTGGGCGTGGGCGGCGGCGCGTTGCCGCTGGGCCTCAAGACCAAGCTGGAAAAGGCCTTGCCCAACTTCCGCGCGAGTTCGGGCTATGGCATGACCGAGACCGCCCCCGTGGCGATCGGCGCCTTCGTCAAGAAGCACATGGTCGGCTGGTCCAAGGAGGCCATAGACGAAGTCATGGTCAAGACAGGTCTGCCCTCGCTGGGCCTGGAAGTCGAAGTCATGGACGAGCGCGGCCAGCCCGTGCCCTGGGACGACCAGACCGTGGGCGAGATCGTGATCCGCGGGCCCTGGGTCACTCGCGAGTACTACCAGTCGCCCGACAAGACCGCCGAGGTCTGGTACGACGGCTGGTTTCATACCGGCGACATCGCCAAGATCGACGCCGAAGGCTTTGTGGTGATTGCCGACCGTCTCAAGGACGTGATTCGCAGCGGCGCTGAAATGGTGCCCACGGTGCTGCTGGAAAACCTGATCGCCATGGCCGACTTCGTGCTCGAAGCCATGGTCGTGGGCGTGCCCGACCCGGTCTGGGGCGAAAAACCCATGGCCGTGGTCAGCCTGCGGCCTGGCATGAACGCCAGCGAGGACGATGTGATTGATTTCCTCGAGGAGCACGGCGTGCAGACCGGCAAGATCACCCGCTGGATGCTGCCCAAGCTGGTGGCCATCACGCCCGATATCCCCAAGACCAGCGTCGGCAAGTTCAACAAGAAAGCCGTGCGCGAGAACCTCGGGCATTTCCTGGCCATCGCCAAGGACACCACGCGACAGCCGGCCTGAGCCCCGCCCCCGCAAGAGGCACCCCCTTCTCTCCCCGTTTTCAAGCACCGCGTGCCGGTGGCGGGGATGCGTTTGCCCGGATTTAAGCATTTCAAGCTTTTCTTTCAAGGAGTTTCCATGCGCGAAGCAGTCATTGTCTCCACCGCCAGAACCCCGATAGGCAAGGCCTTTCGCGGTGCCTACAACAACACCCAGGCCCAGGAACTGGGCGCGCATGCCATCACCCATGCGGTGCGGCGCGCGGGCATAGACCCGAACGAAGTCGAGGATGTGGTGATGGGCTGCGCCTCGCAGCAAGGCAGCAGCGGCGGCAACACCGCGCGCCAGAGCCTGCTGCGCGCCGGCCTGCCCGTCAGCGTGCCGGGAATGACCATAGACCGCATGTGCTCCTCGGGCCTGATGGCGATTGCCACGGCCGCCAAGCAGGTGATCGTCGACGGCATGCAGATCGCCGTGGGCGGCGGGCTCGAGTCGATCTCGCTGGTGCAGTCCGGCAAGCCCAACACCCATCGCGCGCGCGATCCCTGGCTGGTCGAACATATTCCCGCGCTCTACATGGCCATGATAGAGACCGCCGAGATCGTTGCCGAGCGCTACGGCATCTCGCGCGAGGCCCAGGACGCCTATGCCGTGCAGTCGCAGGCGCGCACCGCCCAGGCACAGCAGGAAAAGCGCTTCGAACGTGAAATCGTGCCGACCACCACGCTGTACAACGTGACCGACAAGACCAGCGGCGAAGTCTCGCAGCAGACCATCACGCTGTCGCAGGACGAAGGCAATCGGCCAGGTACGAGCTACGAAGACCTGGCCCGCCTGAAGCCGGTGTTCAAGGATGGCCAGCGCATACAGGAAGGCCGCTTCATCACCGCCGGCAATGCCTCGCAGCTGTCGGACGGCGCCTCGGCCATGGTGCTGATGGAAGCCGGCGAAGCCCAGCGCCGCGGCCTGCAGGCGCTGGGCGCCTACCGCGGCATGGCGGTGGCCGGCTGCAATCCCGACGAAATGGGCATAGGCCCGGTGTTTGCGATACCCAAGCTGCTCAAGCAGCACGGACTGCGCATGGACGACATCGGCATCTGGGAGCTCAACGAAGCCTTTGCCTCGCAGGTGCTCTATTGCCGCGACAAGCTGGGCATTCCCGACGAACGCCTCAATGTCTCGGGCGGCTCGATCTCGATAGGCCACCCATTCGGCATGTCGGGCGCGCGCATGGCCGGCCATGTGCTGATCGAGGGCCAGCGGCGCGGCGCGAAATACGGCGTCGTGACCATGTGCGTGGGCGGCGGCATGGGCGCGGCCGGCCTGTTTGAAATCTACTGAGGAAGCATTGCCATGACCGCCATCAACTCCGTGACGCAACTCCACCACAGCGACCGCGTTGCCGTCATCTCCATCAACTTCCCCCCGGTCAACGCGCTGTCGGCTGCGGTGCGCGACGGCATCCATGGGGCGATGCAGGCCGCACTGCAGGACGCCGCGGTCGACGCCGTGGTGCTGATCTGCGAAGGCAGCACCTTCATTGCGGGCGCCGACATCACCGAGTTCGGCAAGCCGCCCGCGGGTGTGAGCCTGGGTGAGGTCCAGCGCATTCTCGAGGAATCAACCAAGCCGGTGATCGCCGCCATCCACGGCACGGCGCTGGGCGGTGGCCTGGAAGTCGCGCTGGTCTGCCACTGGCGCATTGCCGTGCCTTCGGCGCGCCTGGGCCTGCCCGAAGTCAACATCGGCCTGCTGCCGGGCGCGGGCGGCACGCAGCGCCTGCCGCGCATTGTCGGCGTGGAAAAGGCGCTGGAGATGATGACATCGGGCAGCCAGATGGGCGCCGCCGAGGCGCTGGACATCGGCTTGATCGACGAGATGGCGCCCGAGGGCGAACTGCAGGCCGCAGCAATTGCGCTGGCACGGCGCGTGGTGGCCGAAAAGCGCGCGTTGCGCAAGGTGCGCGAGCAGAACGACAAAGTGCTGGCCGCGCGCAGCCAGCCTGCCCTGTTCGACAAATTCCGCCAGGCCAACGCGCGCAAGTTCCGCGGCCTGCAAGCGCCCGAAAAGATCATCGAGTGCGTGCAAGCCGCGGTCAATCTGCCCATAGAGGAAGGCCTCAAGCTCGAACGCCAGCTGTTTGTCGAGCTGCTGCAGGGCCCGCAGTCGGCGGCGCTGCGCCACTACTTCTTCGCGTCGCGCCAGGCCTGGCAGGTGCCGGGCCTGGCCCGGGAGACACCGCTGCTGCCGGTCGCGACCGTCGGCA
>JBBKVU010000141.1:0-10084 GCA_037968595.1 Comamonas sp. | reverse complement strand
GCTCAGCGGCGGCTGCGAAATGCAAAGACGCTGCGCCGCGCGGCTGAAATGCAGCTCCTCGGCCAGCACCACGAAATACTGCAACTGACGGGTTTCCAGAGAAATCATCGGCGGTCCATATGCTTGTGGCTGCATAGATCAATACTTCAAGTATATAGATCAATACATTAATAATATTTGACGCGAATAGGCTTGGTTCCCAGAATTTGTCCCATGCGAGCCCCATGGCCGCGCTGCATCCAGGAGACAGATCGATATGAACCAGGCACAAGAATCGGCACAGACCGCCGCACCCCATCCGGTACCCGACCGTCATGGCAGCAACCTGTATGCGACGGATACGCAGTTCGCGCCGCTGCTGCAGCTGTACCTGCCCCGGGACGTGAATGCGCATCTGCAGCCCTATCTCGAGCGCATGGGCGCGCTTGCAGGCGGTCGCCTCGACGAGCTGGCGCTGGTTGCCGACAAGAACCCGCCGACGCTGGAGCACCGCTCGCGCACCGGCCAGGATGCGCAGCGCATCCACAAGCACCCGGCCTATGTGGAAATGGAACGCGTCGCCTATGGCGACTTCGGCCTGGCCGTCATGTCGCACCGCGAAGGCGTGCTGGGCTGGGCCGGCAAGCTGCCGCCGTTGGCCAAGTACGCGCTGACCTATCTGTTCGTGCAGGCCGAGTTCGGCCTGTGCTGCCCGTTGTCCATGACCGAGTCGCTGACGCGCACGCTGCGCAAGTTCGGCGCGCCGGCGCTGGTGGAAAAGTACTGGAGCCAGCTCACCGCGACCGACTTCGCGGACCAGGCCCAGGGCGCGATGTTCATGACCGAGCAGGCGGCCGGCTCCGACATCGCCAACACCCAGACGCTGGCCACGCTCCATGCCGACGGTGCGTGGCGCCTGAGCGGCGACAAATGGTTCTGCTCCAACCCGGATGCGGCTTTCGCCATGGTGCTGGCGCGCGTGCAAGGCGACCCGGCCGGCATGAAAGGCGTGTCGCTGTTCCTGCTGCCGCGCACGCTAGACGACGGCGGCAGCAATCATTACCACATCATCCGCCTGAAGGAAAAGCTGGGCACGCGCTCCATGGCCAGCGGCGAGATCCGCATGGAGGGCGCGGTCGCCTATCTGGTGGGCGAGCAGGGCCGGGGCTTTGCCCAGATGGCCGACATGGTGAACAACTCGCGGCTGTCCAACGGCGTGCGCGCCGCCGGCCTGATGCGCCGCGCGGTCGCCGAGGCGGAATACATCGCCGCGCATCGCCAGGCGTTCGGCAAGGCCTTGCAGGACATGCCGCTGATGCGCCGCCAGCTCGACAAGCTGCGCATGCGCAGCGAACAGGCGCGCACCATGGTGCTGCAGACTTCCCAGGCGCTGCAGCGTTCGGACGCGGGTGAGCCGGGTGGCTATGCGCTGCTGCGCATCCTCACGCCGTTGATCAAGTTCCGCGCCTGCCGCGACGCGCGTCTGGTCACGGGCGATGCCATGGAAGTGCGTGGCGGCTGCGGCTATATCGAGGAGTGGAGCGATCCACGCCTGGTGCGCGATGCCCATCTGGGTTCGATCTGGGAAGGCACGAGCAACATCGTGGCGCTGGACGTGCTGCGCGCCATACGCCGCGAAGATTCCCTGGCCGCGCTGCAGGCCCATGCGGCGCGGCTGCTGGCGCAAAGCCGGGTCGCTCCGGCCTTTCGTCAGGCACTGCAAGGCGCAATCCAGCGCGCGGGTGACTTTGCCGCCGCAGCCGTGGCAGCGAATGCCGAGGGCGAGCGCCTGGCGCGCACCGCGGCTTCGGCGCTTTACAACAGCTTCACGGCCATCGCCATGGCCTGGGAGGCCAGCCAGACCGGCTGCGAGCAGCGCCTGCGCTGGGCCCAGCTGGTGCTGGTGCACCGCGTGCTGCCGCGCGATCCGCTGCAGGACATGGTCATTCCCCCGGAGTGGGCGCAGTAGGCCTGGGCGCTGCCATGGCCTTGCCTGACCCCAAGGCCGACTCGACACACAAGATGGAGACAAACAATGAAAACCCCTAACGTTTTGCTGGCCTGCGCGCTGGCCTGCAGCGCCGCCGCGCCGGCACTGGCCCAGGGCGAGGCATTCCCTTCCAAGCCCATCACCTTTGTCGTGCCGTTCCCGCCGGGCGGCCCGACGGATGCGATGGCGCGCACGCTGGCCGCGGCGCTGACCGATGAAATCGGTCAGAGCGTGATCGTGGAAAACAAGGCCGGGGCGGGTGGCAACATCGGTGCCGACGGCGTGGCGCGCGCCAAGGCCGATGGCTACACCATCATGTTCGGCACCTCGGGACCGCTGGCAATCAACAAGAGCCTGTACAGCAAGATCTCCTACGATCCCGTCACCAGCTTTGCGCCCGTCATCCATGTGGGCTACCTGCCCAACATCCTGGTGGTGAATGCCAACGTCAAGGCCGCCAACCTCAAGGAACTGATCGCGCTCGACAAGGCCAAGCCGCAGAGCCTGAACTACGCCTCGTCGGGCAACGGCGCTTCGTCGCATCTCGCCGGCGTGCTGTTCAACAAGATGGCCGGCACCACGCTGCAGCATGTGCCCTACAAGGGCACGGGCCCGGCGCTCAACGACCTGCTGGCGGGCCAGGTGCAGATGAGCTTCACCGACATCCTCACGGCCATGCCTTACATCAAGGCCGGCCGCCTCAAGGCGATTGGCGTGGCGACCGAAAAGCGTTCCCAGGCCATGCCCGAGATCGCCTCCATTGCCGAGCAAGGCCTGCCGGGCTACGACGTGAGCGTGTTCTTTGGCGTGGTTGCGCCCGCGGGCACGCCGCCCGAGCGCGTCGCCAAGCTCAACAGCGCCTTCATCCAGGCGCTGAAAAAGGACAAGGTGCGTGCCAGCTTTGCCGCCCAGGGCCTGGAATCGGCCACGGACCATACGCCCGAAGGCCTGACGCGCTTCATCAAGGCCGAAACCGCCAAGTGGAAGACCGTGGTCGATGCCTCGGGCGCGAAACTCGATTGAGGACCGACAGCATGGAAACAAGTAACCGCGCGCGCAGCGGCGCGCTGCAAGGCATTCGCGTGCTCGACCTGTCGCGTGTTCTGGGCGGTCCGCTGTGCGGTCAGATTCTCGGCGACCACGGCGCGGATGTGCTCAAGATCGAGCCCCCCGGGGGGGACGATACGCGCGCCTGGGGGCCACCGTTCAAGGACGGCGTGGCTTCCTACTACCACGGCCTGAACCGCAACAAGCGCATCCAGTTCCTGGACCTGAGCTCGGCCCAGGGCCAGGAAAAGCTGCTGGCGCTGATGGCCCAGGCCGATGTGCTGATCGAGAACTTCAAGATCGGCACGATGGAGAAGTGGGGCATAGGCTTTGCGCAGCTGCAGCAGCGCTTTGAGCGCCTGGTCTGGTGCCGCGTCAGCGGTTTTGGCGCGGATGGCCCGCTGGGCGCCTGGCCTGGCTACGACGCCGCCATCCAGGCAATGACCGGGCTGATGAGCGTCAACGGCGAGCGCGACGGCGGGCCCTTGCGCGTGGGACTGCCCGTGGTCGACATGGTGACGGGAATGAATGCCGTGATCGGCGTGATGCTGGCCTTGCACGAGCGCCAGCGCAGCGGCCTGGGCCAGCTGGTCGACGCCGCGCTCTACGACAGCGGCATCTCGCTGCTGCATCCGCATGCGGCCAACTGGTTCATGGACGGCAAGCAGCCCCGGCGCTCGGGCAATGCCCACCCCAACATCGCGCCCTACGACGTGCTGCAGACGGGCTCCATTCCGTTGTTCTTTGCCGTCGGCAACGACCGCCAGTTCAAGCTGCTGTGCGAGCACATCGGCTGCGCGCAACTGGTTCAGGACAGCCGCTTTGCGACGGCCGGTCAGCGCTCGGTGCACCGCGATGCGCTCAAGCCCCTGCTGGAACAGGCGCTGGCGGGCTTCGAGGGCAATGCACTGGCCACGGCGCTGATGGAAATCGGCGTGCCGGCCGCGCCCGTGCAGGCGGTGGACGCGGCGCTCGAGCACCCGCACACGCTGCACCGCCAGCTGCGCGTGGAGCTGCCCGGCTACCAGGGCGTGGGCTCGCCGATCAAGCTGTCGCGCACGCCGGCCAGCTACCGCCATGCACCGCTGACACCGGGCGATCGCTTCGATTGAAGGCCGCGGCTCAAAGCTTGCGCAGGCGCGCCAGCGCCGCGTGCAGCGTGGCGTCTTCCTTGGCAAAGCAAAAGCGCACCACGCGCTGGTCGAAGCCGTCGCCGTAGAACGCCGACAGCGGAATCGCCGCCACGCCGATCTCGCGCACCAGCCACTGGCAGAAATCGGCTTCGCTTAGATCGCTGACGGCCGAGATGTCAACGCACTGGAAGAAGCTGCCGGTGCTGGGCAGCAGCTTGAGGCGCGAGTCGGCGAGACCGGCGCGAAACAGGTCGCGCTTGGCCTGGTAGAACGCCGGCAGGCCCTGGTAGCGCGCGGGCTCGGCCAGGTAGCTTGCCAGGCCGTGCTGCATGGGCGTGTTCACGGTGAACACGTTGAACTGGTGGACCTTGCGGAACTCGGCCATCAGCGCCGCGGGCGCTGCCACGCTGCCGACCTTCCAGCCGGTGACATGGAAAGTCTTGCCGAAGCTCGAATTGATGAAGGCGCGTGCCGCCAGGCCGGGAAAGCGCGCCGCGCTCTGGTGTTCGGCGCCGTCAAACACCATGTGTTCGTAGACTTCGTCGCTGATCAAGAGCACGTCGGTGGGCGCGAGCAGCTCCTCGAGCGTGCGCATTTCCTCGGCGCTCCAGACGGTGGCGCTGGGGTTGTGCGGCGTGTTGATGATCAGCAGCCGGGTGCGCGGCGTGATCGCGGCCGCGATCTTCGCGAAGTCTGGCCGGAACCTGCCCGGGGTCAGCGGCACGCGCACGGCGACGCCACCGGCCAGCGCGATGTTGGGAATGTAGCTGTCGTAGCAGGGGTCGAGAACAATGACCTCGTCGCCCGGATGCACGCAGGCCAGGATGGCCGTCAGAATGCCCTGGGTCGCGCCCGCGGTGATGGTGATTTCGCTGTCGGGGTGGTAGACCCGCCCGTGCAGCGCCGCGATCTTGCCCGACACCGCCTGGCGCAACGCGGGCACGCCTGGCATGGGCGGATACTGGTTGTGGCCGGCCAGCATGGCCTGATGCACGGCCTCGATCAGCGCCGGGTCGCAGGCAAAGTCGGGAAAGCCCTGACCCAGGTTCACGGCCTGGTGCTCGGTGGCCAGGGCCGACATCACGCTGAAGATCGTGGTGCCGACGGCGGGCAGCTTGCTGGCAAAAAGGGGCGTGCGGGGTGCGGATGCAGCAGGGAGAGAAGTCATGGTGCAGCAGGAAAGACGAAAGGGCGCGGCCAGCCGGCCGCCGGGCAGGTCAGGAAAGAGTGATTACAGCTCGTAGTCGGCCACATGGCCGTTCATGGCGCGCACCACGAGATCGCGGCTCAAACGGTCGCTGAGCAGCTCGGCGAACTTGTAGACGAAGTTGCGCATGTAGGCGCCGCGCTTGAACGCGACGCGCGCGACGTTCTGGCCGAACAGGTGGCCCATGGGGCGCACCACCAGGTCGCCGGCCGGGTCGTCGCGCATCGCCATCTCGGCAACGATGCCTATGCCCAGACCCAGGCGCACATAGGTCTTGATCACGTCGGAATCAATGGCCTCGAGCACCACGCGCGGCTGCATGCGGCGTGTGGCGAATGCCTGGTCGATCTTGTTGCGGCCGGTGAACGACGGGTGGTAGGTGATCAGCGATTCGTGGGCGATGTCGTCCAGCGAAATGCGCTCCTTCTGCGCCAGCGGATGACCGGGCGGCACGACCAGCACATGCTGCCATTCGTAGCAGGGCAGGGTCACGAGCTCGGGGTAATCGGCCAGCGACTCGGTGGCCATGCCGATTTCGGCGACTTCATCGATCACCATGCGCGCGACTTCCGCGGGCGTGGCCTGGTGCAGGCTGATGTGCACCTTGGGATAGATCTCGCGCAGCTTGGCGACCGACGGCGGCAGCACATAGCGCGCCTGCGTGTGGGTCGTGGCAATGCTCAGCGTGCCGCTGTCCTGGGCGCTGAACTGCTCGCCAATGCGCTTGAGGTTGCCGACTTCGCGCATGATGAGCTCAATGCTCTGCAGCACGTGCTGGCCCGGCTCGGTGATGCGCTTGAGGCGCTTGCCGTGGCGCGCGAAGATGTCCACGCCCAGCTCCTCCTCAAGCTCGATGATGGCCTTGGAGACCCCGGGTTGCGAGGTGTGCAGTGCCTTGGCAGCCTCGGTGAGATTGAGGTTGCGGCGTGCGGCTTCTTGTACGAAGCGAAATTGATGCAGGTTCATAATGATTTCTGCTAAGAGCTTCCATCATTATGACGCATTTGTCTAACAAAAGCCTGGGAAATTGCACCGTCGGCGCAGCGGCCGCAGCTTATTCGCAGGCAATCTGCGCCAGCAAGGCCGTGACCCGGGGATCCTCGCCCACCGATGCCTGGACCTCGACCTGCACGCCCGGATGGCGCGCCTGCAGCTCGGCCACCAGCCGTGGAATGTCTTCGCGCGCATGCTTGCCCGTGCCCAGGAACATGGGCGTGATGCGCAGCTGGCGCACGCCCTGGGCAATCAATTGATCGGCGGCCTGGGCCAGGCTGGGCTCGGTGAGTTCCAGATAGGCGCAGCAGCAGGGCGATTGCGGCTGGGCCAGCTGCACGCGCGCCTGCACGGCTTCGATGGGCGCGCGCCACAGCGGATCACGCGAGCCATGGCCCAGCAGGATGACGCCGAAATCGGAAGAAGGGGAGGAGTGCATGTTCATCGCCTCAGGACCAGCCAGCTGAACGCGCCCAGCGACAGCAGGCTGTAGATAAAGCCCGGCGCCGCGGCCGTGAGCCAGGGCGACCAGTTCTGCAGGTTGCCGGCGTAGCCAAACACGTTGTTCAGCAGGAAGAAGCTGATGCCGGCCATCACGCCGCCAAACACATAGCCGGCAATGCCGCCCGAGCGGAAATGCAGGTAGGCAAACGGCAGCGCCAGCACCACCATCACCAGGCAGCTCAAGGGATAGAACACCTTGCGCCAGAACTCGATCTCGTAGCGCTGCGCCGACTGGCCGTTGGATTCGAGGTGGCGGATGTACTGGAACAGATCAAGCGTCGCCATGCGGTCGGGCTTGAGCAGCGAAGCCGCGACCATTTCCGCGCTGATGCGCGTCGGCCAGCTCAGCGTGTCCTCGCGCACGCGATCGAGCCTGGCCTGGCCGGCCTCGACGACGTAGGTGCTGCGCGCCACCTTGCGCAGCTCCCAGACATCGTTCTTCGCGTCGACCACCGCGGCCTCGGCGCGGGTCTGCGAGGCCATGTGGCCCTGGGCATCGAACTCGAAAATGCGCACGCCCAGCAGCTCGCCGTCGTTGCTCAAGGCGTTGACGTTGACCGCATACGAATGATCCCCCTGGCGTTCCTTGAGCCAGGCGCCGGTGGCGCCGCTCGACAGCTTGCCCAGCTGCGCGGCCTTGACGGTCTGCGCCAGGCGTTCGGCCGCGGGCGCTATGTAGTCGCCCACGGCAAAGGTCAGCAGCACAAAGCCCAGGCCCAGCACCAGCAGCGTGCGCAAGGCCATCCACGGGCCCATGCCACTGGTGCGCATGATGGTGAACTCGGAGCTTTGCGCCAGCCGCGCCATGACGAAGATCGTGCCGATCAGCACCGTGATGGGCAGCAGTTCGTAGAGGTGGCTGGGCAGGCTCAGCAGCACGAACACCAGCGCGTGCGAAGGCTTGTACAGATCGCCGCCGGTGCGCCCGACCCAGCGCAGCTCGTCGATCAGATCAAAGAAGAAAAACAGCCCCAAAAAGGCCAGGGTCACGAAGGCGACGGCGGACAGCGCGTCGCGGTAGATCAGTCGGCGCAGGACTTTCATTGCACGCTTTCCTTGCGTCGGATGGGCCAGAGCGAGCGTATCGACCAGCGGTGGTGGCGCGCGAGCAGCACGCCCAGGGCGCACAGCAGCGTGCCGCCGTGCAGCAGCGCCAGAAAGCCCAGGGCGCTGATGCGGCCCGCGCCGACCCAGCTTTGTCCCAGGGTCATGAGGTTGTAGTAGACGATGAAGGCAAACAGCGCAATCATCAGGCTGGAACTGCTGCCGGCGCGCGGGTTGACGCTGGCCACGGCCAGGCCCAGCACGATGAAGTTGAGCGCCGCCAGCGGCAGGCCCAGGCGCCAGCCCATTTCGGCCTGGTAGGCGGGCAGCGTGCTGCTCCACAGCGCGTGGGTGTACTGGCTGCGGGCCGAGGCATCCTCTTCGGCACTCGATGTGCCGTCGCCCAGCTGCAAGCCGTATTCCTTGAATTCGCTGATCTTCACGCCCGGGGTGTCGGTCTGCGTCTCCACCCGCTGGCCGTCGCTCAGGATGACCGTGCGCTGGCCTTTCTCGACCACCAGGCGCGCGCTGCGCGCCGAGGTCACGGACTCGGCATGCGCTTCGTTGGTGACAATGAAGACATTGCTGGCAGCCTGGGCGCCGGGAGTGTCCTTGTCGATGAAGAACACGCGCGAGCCGTCGGATGATTCCTGGAATTCACCGGGCGCGATGCGGTCGATGTCGCTGCGCTGCGAGTACTGCGACTTGAGTTGCTGCACCTGCTGGTTGGACCAGGGCCAGACCAGCGTCGCCAGCACGGCAATCACCGCCACCACCGGCCAGGCAAAGCGCAGCAGCGGCGGCAGAAAAGACACCAGACCGCGTCCGCTGGCGAACCAGATGACCATTTCGCTGTCCCGGTACATGCGCGACAGAGACCCCACGACGGAAACGAACAGGCTCAGACCCAAAATAGTGGGCAACTGGCCCAATACCGTGAAGCCCATGACCATGATCACGTCCGAGGGATTGACGTTGCCGCGGGATGCCTGACCCAATGTGCGAATCAGCATCATGGTCATCACGACCGTGACCAACACCACCAAGGTGGCGCCAAAGCTGCGGGCCAGCTCTTTGCGTATGGATGAATCGAATAACATTGGCTGAAAAGGAAAACGCCGATTATGAACTTTGATCTCAAGGCACTGACCATTGCGGCTGCCGCCAACGAAAAATGTGACCTGCTGGTGCTGCTCGTTGCCGAGCCCACGCCTGCTGCGTCCGATCCCCTGTCCTCGCTTGTGGCCCTGGCCCTCAAGCATGGCGATCTGCAGACCGAGGCCGGCAAATCATTGTCGCTCTACCATCTGCCCGCCATTGCCGCGCGCCGCGTGCTGCTCGTGGGAGCAGGCGACGGCTCGGCCAAGGCGGTGCGCAAGGCCCTGGCCGCTGTCGGCCCGGCGTTGAGCGCGCCCGCGCTCAAGCGCGCTGTAGTGTGCTTCAGTTTCGATGTCCCTGCGCCGGCGCTGACTGCTGCCGTGCAGGCGCTGGCCGATGCAACCTATGTCTTTGCCACGACCAAGCCTTCGGCCAAACCGTGCGCGCTGGAAAAAGTGCTGCTGGGCGTGCCGTCCAAGGCAGCGCTGCAGTCCGCCTTCGACTGCGGCGTGGCGCTGGCGCTGGGCCAGGGCACGACGCGCGAATGGGCCAATCGCCCGGCCAACCATGCCACGCCCACGCTGCTGGCGGATGCCGCCAAGGCGCTGGCCAAGCTGCCCGGCATAGAGTGCAAGATCCATGGTCCGGCCGAAGTCGCCAAGCTCGGCATGGGCGCGTTTCTCGCCGTGGCCCAGGGCTCGGAAGAGCCGCTGCGCCTGATCGAGCTGCACTACCAGGGCGGCGCCAAGGGCGATGCGCCGGTGGCGCTGGTGGGCAAGGGCATCACCTTCGACACCGGCGGCATCTCGCTCAAGCCTTCGGCCGAAATGGACGAGATGAAGTTCGACATGGGCGGCGCGGCCAGCGTGCTGGGCGTGTTCCGCGCGCTGGCCGAACTGCGTCCGGCGATCAACGTCGTCGGCCTGATTCCGGCCTGCGAGAACATGCCCGACGGCCGCGCGGTCAAGCCCGGCGACGTGGTCACCAGCATGAGCGGCCAGACCATTGAAATCCTCAACACCGACGCCGAAGGCCGGCTGGTGCTGTGCGATGCGCTGACCTATGTCGCGCGCTTCAAGCCGCGCGCCG